>NZ_LWFT01001382.1:0-1195 GCF_001635105.1 Oleiphilus sp. HI0079 | reverse complement strand
CGCAGGTAGCGATGCGCTTGAGCGTAAAAAGCAAGCGCATAGACCACGCTTTCACTCTGAGAATAGATCTGAGGTGATGGTCTAAATTACAATTTAAATTGAGATGTCGCATCATTCAGAGACTTCGAAGTAGATAATAAGTCGTCCGCGACCGCAGCCACTTTTTTGAACGCAGAATCCGTTGTTTCGGCCGAGTCATACATACTGTTGATTATTTCGCTCACGCTATTTACCACAATGCTTTGCTCTTCGGTCGCTGATGCAATCGTTAGACTCATGCCGTTCACGTCTTCGATCTTTGACTTAATTTGGTTGAGCGCATCACCGGTTTCTACCGCTTGTTGCTCTGTTGCAAGCGACTGTTCTTTTGCAGAGTTCATGGCTAGAACAGTATCGGATGCACTATAAAAGCCACCGCCAACTGAAGCGAAGCCATTAATATTTATATCGGCGAGCGCAGGAACAGAGGTGCACGCTACTGCCACTGCTAACGCTGTATGTTTGAATTTTAATGTCATCTATGCCTCCTCAAGGCTTATTGAATTAAGCCATATTATTAGTGCGTATACTTATAGGCGATAAAACAGATGCTGCAAGAAACGTATCGGCTGTTTTGCAAAATAGAGTTGGGATGACGTGCATAGCCAAGGGCAGTTCGAATAAGTCGCATCAAAGAAGTCGCATCGAACAAAGCGTGCTTAACGAACATCAATGCAATACATATTATCTTATCGGTAAGAGCGCTGAATTCTGAGGCATCAATCTGGATCGACCAAAACAGGGGAGGTTTTGTGCTGCTCTTTGTCTCTCGTTTTCTGCGGGCAACTGGCGATCTTGCCCGGACTTTATCTTTTGTCCAAGATACGGTTATCGCGCTTTAACGGTCTAAGGCTTAGAATCGTACCTAGCACAATCGAGTTACGAGCTGTGGTAGTTGCTAATATGAGTTAGCGTGCGCGAGAATCCTTTGTCGTTCATGTTCGAAAACCCGCGTCTCGAGTTGAAAGTAAGGCAGCGAATGTCCGTACTATCAACATTCGGCGGTAAGACGAAAGAGCGTATGTATGCTTAGAGCCTTGATAAGTCATTGCCGGTTGCCTGGCTTTTAATGCGGTTTATAATCGTTAAGAGGCTCAACATAATCGACGGATATAGGTGCGTGTCTTTGGCGAGGTGAGATTGAACAGTAACATGT
>NZ_LWFT01001381.1:0-1145 GCF_001635105.1 Oleiphilus sp. HI0079 | reverse complement strand
GTGGGGCGATATTACGATGAAGGTTGGCATGACTGCCATGCAGAATCGCGATGAAGTGGGCGCTGCATCTGTAGACTTCTTGATGTATTCAGGTTACGTATGTCTAGCATACTTCTGGGCACAGATGGTAAAAGTTGCTCAAGAGAAGCTAGCTTCTGGTACAACTGAAACAGGCTTTTATACGGCTAAGGTTCAGACTGCCAAGTTCTATTACGACCGTATCTTGCCGCGTACAGCAGCTCACGCTCAGATGGTTCTCGCTGGTGGTGAGTCGATTATGGCAATTGACGAAGAAAACTTCGCTTTCTAATTGTCTGTTAGTTTAAAAAGCCCGCTTCGCGGGCTTTTTGCGTTAGAATACGCGACAAATTCTAGACCGAAGAATGCTTAAGTTAATTGACTAGGCATCCGTAAAATACTTGAGGGAAATTACATGGCAGATTATAAAGCGCCGTTACAAGATATCCGCTTTGTTATGAACGAAGTTTTCGAAGCCGAGCAGCTTTGGGGTTCGCTTGCAGGTACGCAAGAAGTGATTGATATGGAGACAGCAGATGCGATATTGGAAGAGGCTGGAAAGATTACAGCATCACTGATTGCGCCATTAAGCCGCGAAGCGGATGAAGAAGGCTGTCACTTCGACAACGGTAAAGTGACGGTCCCTAAGGGGTTCGTTGAAGCTTACAAAACGTTCGCAGAAGGTGGCTGGTCAGGCCTAACCGGTAATCCTGTTTATGAAGGTATGGGTATGCCCAAAATGCTGGGTGCTCAGTATGAAGAAATGCTTTACTCGGCTGACATTTCATTTGGTCTGTATGTTTGCTTAACTTCAGGTGCTGCGCTTGCTATCGATGCGCACGCTTCAGAAGAGCTAAAGAATAAATATTTGCCCAAGATGTACTCAGGAGAGTGGACTGGCGCAATGGATCTCACCGAGCCGCATTCCGGAACCGATTTAGGCATGATTCGCACTAAGGCAGAGCCAAATGCCGACGGTTCGTACAGTGTGACTGGTACTAAGATTTTCATTACCGGTGGTGAGAATGACCTTACTGACAATATTATTCACTTGGTCTTGGCGAAGCTTCCAGATGCTCCGGCCGGCTCAAAGGGTATTTCATTGTTTCTTGTGCCTCGTAATAAGG
>NZ_LWFT01001380.1:0-994 GCF_001635105.1 Oleiphilus sp. HI0079 | reverse complement strand
ACAGCTGGTTTGACGATAATGTCTGTGCCAGTTGCGCCAGGGACAGCACCTTTGATCAAAAGCAAGTTGCGCTCTGCATCGATACGCACGAGCTCAAGACCTTGAACCGTTACCTGCTCAGCACCCATGTGGCCAGCCATCTTCTTACCCTTCACAACTCGACCAGGCGTTTGACACTGACCAATCGAACCAGGAGCTCTGTGAGATAGCGAGTTACCGTGTGTTGCGTCTTGCATACGAAAGTTCCAACGCTTAACACCGCCTTGAAACCCCTTACCTTTTGACTGACCGGTCACATCAACAATTTGACCAGTTTCAAACTGCTCGACACTAAGAACATCGCCCGCTTTAAGGTCTGCACCCTCTTCAGCTTCTAGACGAAATTCCCACAAACCACGACCAGCTTCGACACCCGCTTTCGCGAAGTGACCTGCTGCTGCTTTAGAAACGCGAGAAGCGCGACGCTCACCTGTAGTGATCTGAACAGCCTTGTAGCCATCCACGTCCTCAGTTCTCACCTGCGTGATACGGTTACCGTCTACTTCAATAACGGTTACCGGGATTGACCGACCCTCTTCTGTGAAGATACGAGTCATACCAGCCTTGCGGCCGACTAAACCAATTGCCATTTTTCACCTCTTAAGTGTACGGGGCTCTCACCCTCTATGGCCCTATTAATAGGTAGTTACACTTTGCCGGGTTAGATAAACCCAGCACCCAAGCTTACGCTTGGACTTAACCTAGGCTGATTTGAACATCAACACCAGCAGCTAGATCAAGCTTCATGAGTGCGTCTACAGTTTTTTCTGTAGGCTCTACAATATCCATCATGCGTTTATGCGTGCGGATTTCATATTGATCACGCGCATCTTTATTAACGTGCGGAGAGATCAATACTGTAAACCTTTCTTTCTTTGTTGGCAGAGGAATTGGGCCACGCACTTGTGCTCCAGTTCGCTTCGCCGTGTCTACGATTTCTTGTGTAGACTGGTCA
>NZ_LWFT01001379.1:0-681 GCF_001635105.1 Oleiphilus sp. HI0079 | reverse complement strand
AGGAATAGCGATCGGGCCGCCTTCACCCAAGACCTGTAAGCCTGCGCCAGTTCGAAGCTGACCATTTACATCAATCTGCAAGTCGCCTGCACGCGTGAACGCCTCTTCACCATCCGGAGATTGCACTGCAATCCACCCTTCGCCACTGAGCGCAATATCTAAAGGATTACCCGTTTCACGCATTGGGCCTTGCTCAAAACGTGTCGCGGGTCGCTCGGTAAGGGCATACGCTCTCGTTGGGTGATGCTCACCATAAACAGGCATTGCTCTCGCTTGCGCAAAATCCTCTTTAAACCCGGTCGTATTTAAATTCGCCAAGTTATTCGAGTGCGCACGCTGAGCATACATATTCTGTTTGGCACCACTCATTGCAATGTAAAGCGCTTTATCCACTTACCTTCTCCTGCCGGATTCGCTATTAAATATTCAGAATGGTCTGCTGAATTGTGTCGGATGTTTCAATGGTCTTTGAATTAGCCTGATAGTTACGTTGAGCAACAATCAATGCCACCAACTCTTGAGACAAATCGACGTTCGATGACTCTGTGGCCGACGCGGTAAGCACACCCAGAGAAGCGGTTCCCGGAGCACCAACAACAGCATCACCAGAGGTAAATGTTTCAATCCAAACACTCTCCCCGATAGGGGCCAAACCTTCTTTATCTCGGAAATTCGCCAAAG
>NZ_LWFT01001378.1:0-2125 GCF_001635105.1 Oleiphilus sp. HI0079 | reverse complement strand
ATGGGAGCACACGATACTTGTAACCAAGGATGGCTACGAAGTTCTTACAATGAGGGAAGAAGAGAAAGTGCATTTCGGAATTGCATGAACAAAATGACAGCAGCTCCAGACCTGAAAGCGACGTTTATCGAAACCTCAGGAATNTCACTCGACGAGCTTTATAAAGATCTTACTGAACCCGGCTACCCAGCAAAGGATGCGAAGCGCTATTTAAAACTAGCGAACGATTGCTTTGATGCAATGTACTGCAAAGGCGAAGACATTCGCCAAATCATCGCGACCAAAGCCTGGTTTATGGACCAAGTACTAAGCGCCCTTTGGTCGCGCTATAACTTTGACGGCTCTGAGTACGCTCTCATCGCGGTAGGCGGCTATGGTCGCGGGGAGCTGCAACCACATTCCGACATTGACCTTCTGATACTTGCCCGAAGCGAGATCACAGCGGACGCTGGCGAATCACTCAGTAGCTTTATCACGATGCTATGGGATCTGTCTCTAGATATTGGGCATAGCGTTCGAACTATTGACGAGTGCGTGGAACAAGCAAAACTTGATGTGACGATCGCTACCAATCTACTCGAAACTCGGACCATTTCTGGCCATGCCGATCTCTGTGCCGAGCTTTCCAAACGCGTATACTCAGATGAGGTTTATACCTCTCGCGAGTATTTTTTGGCTAAGTTTGATGAACAGGTTGAGCGACACAAACGTTTTAGTGGAACAGAGTACAATTTAGAGCCGAACATCAAAGCGTCACCGGGGACCTTGCGAGATATTCAAACCGTTGGCTGGATTACAAAACGTCATTTCGGTCCAGATGCGAAGTCTGATCGAGACCGCTACCACTTTTTGACCGACGAAGAGTTCAATTTACTTTTATCCGGCGAGACCTTTCTATGGTCTCTTCGCTACGGACTGCAAATGGTCGCTTCTCGCAGCGAGAACCGAATGTTTTTCGACTACCAGCGCAAGGTAGCGGAGATTCTGGGATACAAAGATAACGATACGGCTCTGGGCGTTGAGATAATGATGCAGAGGTACTATAGAACGGTACTTGCTCTGGCCGAACTCGCCGACCTTATTCTTCAGTACTTTGACGGATACTACCTCAACCCGAACCGAACTGAAGAAATAACTCCGCTAAACAATCGCTTCCAGACCGTCAATGGTTATATTGAAACAATTGACGAGCATGTTTTTGAGCGCTCCCCATATGCATTGATCGAGATCTTTTTGATCATGGCCCAAAATCCGCAGATCAAAGGGATTCGCTCGACCACTATCCGATCCATCCGAGAACATCAGTACCTAATTGACGATCACTTTCGAAATGATCTTGCAAACACGACGATGTTCCGTGAGATCCTGCGGACCCCGCACCGTCTGCATCGCACTCTAAGCAACATGCTTAAATACAACGTGCTGTCGCGCTACCTACCCGAGTTCGCAAATATCGTGGGGCAAATGCAGCATGACCTGTTTCACGCATTTACAGTAGATGCACACACAATAAAACTCATCCGCAACATTGTTCGCTTGCATGATGAGGCGCATCAAGACACATTTCCCGTTGCTGCCTCACTTGTGCGTGAGCTACCCAAACTCGAAATAGTCTTTGTCGCAGGTATTTATCACGACATTGCCAAGGGGCGTGGTGGTGATCACTCTGAACTCGGTGCAGTCGACGTGACCGAGTTTTGTAAGCGCCATCACTATAGTGAGCGTGACACTCGATTAGCAGCTTGGTTAGTTGAAGAGCACCTGCTTATGTCTATGACGGCGCAAAAGAAAGATGTGGCCGACCCAGCAATCATTTATGAGTTTGCAGCACGCATACCAAGTATCATGCACTTGGAATATCTATACGTGCTTACCGTGTGTGATATTGCTGCAACCAATCCCAAGCTTTGGAACACCTGGAGAGCAAGTCTGCTACAGCAGCTATTTGTCGAAGCAAGACGCGCATTAAGAAAAGGGATTGAAACTCCAGTCAGCCGTACCGTCTGGGTGAGCACAACCCGCCAAGAGGTACGTTCAACTTTATTCCAAAGCAACTATCCGGCTTCTCAAGTTAATGACTTAGTCGATTCGCTAGACGACGAGTACTATCTACAAGGCGCTGTTG
>NZ_LWFT01001377.1:0-1444 GCF_001635105.1 Oleiphilus sp. HI0079 | reverse complement strand
TGTTTCTGCTCGGTCTTAGTGCGCTTTTGGGTTTTTAATTGCTTGGCGAGACTTAGCAGGCCGCCAATTTCGTCTGCGTTGAAGTCGAGCAGTTTGGTAAAGCTTTTTCCATTGAGCGAGAAGCTCATAGTCGTCTCCGCATTTTTAAAGCAGCGATGATAGCAAAAAGTTCGGGAATGTGTAGTTTGAGTCGATGGGGACGCTAAAGGCGGTTACGATTTTTTGGGCGTAATACGTGGCGAATCGTATCGAACGCCTTGCTATTTGCGGGGTGAGCTATTAGAATGCGCGGCTCGAAAAACTGCGGGTGGGCATCATTGCTTTTTGCATGTTTACCCGTTTAAATTGTAACTCCTTGCTTTAAAACAAATTTTTGATTTAAGGCTATATATCCAAAGGGAGCATTTATGCGTCACTACGAGATCGTATTCTTGGTACATCCTGATCAAAGCGAACAGGTGCCAGGTATGGTTGAGCGATACAGCAACCTAATCACTACCGGTGGTGGTCAGATTCACCGTCTGGAAGATTGGGGTCGTCGTCACTTGGCTTACCCGATCAACAAAATTCACAAAGCACACTACATCTTGATGAACATCGAATGTAGCAACGAAGTGCTTGAAGAGCTTTCTCATAACTTCCGATTCAATGATGCGATTATTCGCGACTTGGTCATTCGTCGTAAAGAAGCGGTTACCGAAGAGTCTGCAATTAAAGCATCTCAAAACCGTGATGACCGTCGTCCGCCTCGTCAAGAAGCGCCTCGTCAAGAAGCGCCAAAAGCTGAAGCAGAAACTGGCACAGAAGAAGCAGCTGGCGACAGCGCTGAATCAACAGAAGAGTAATTCGGAATTAGGAGAAGACTATGTCTCGTTTTTTACGTCGCCGTAAGTTCTGCCGTTTCACTGCAGAAGGCGTTAAAGAGATCGATTACAAAGATCTAGATACTTTAAAAGGTTATGTCACTGAAACTGGAAAGATCGTTCCTAGCCGTATTACCGGCACAAAAGCGAAATACCAGCGTCAGTTGGCGACAGCAATCAAGCGTGCTCGTTACGTTGCATTGTTGCCGTACACCGATAACCACCACGAGTAATGGTGGCTCCGTCTCGAGTTAATTGGGGACGGTTGAAAATTTACTTGAATACTTGAGGAAGCGCTTTGATGCGTGAATTAGCCCGGTTTGCCATGAAGGGGCCGCGCAACGCTGCAGGGGTTGCCTTTGTAGCTTGTTTAGTTCCAATGATGTTCTGGCTCGGTGCTGCGACGGTTGCGTTAGTAACGTTACGTCATGGTACGGCGAAGGGACTCAATGTATTCGTATGGGCCGCGATACCTGCTTTGGGTTGGTGGCTCGGATTGCACGATCCAACCGCATTGGTAGTGTTGATATCAACGTTTGCTTTGGCAGAGGTTTTGAGAATCAGCGTTTCCATGCGCAGAA
>NZ_LWFT01001376.1:0-751 GCF_001635105.1 Oleiphilus sp. HI0079 | reverse complement strand
TCCCGAATGAGGATAAGGGCGCATTTATGGTTGATATTCAGCTTCCTGCGGGAGCGGCTTTGCTTCGAACGGGTGAAGTGATGAAGCAGGTGACGGACATCGTCAACGAAGAGGCGGGTGTGAGTGACGTGATGACCATCAGCGGATTTAGCTTGATTTCAGGCGCCGTTTCATCGAATGCCGGTTTGGCGATCGTTACGCTTGATCCTTGGGATGATCGTAAGGATCCCGCTCTGCATCAGGCCGCGATTGTGAATAGTGTGCAAGCTAAATTGAGTGCCATCTCCAGTGCGAACGTTCGAGCTTTCTCTACGCCCGCCATTCCAGGACTTGGCGGTACTAGCGGCTTGGAGATGGTGCTTACGGACTTACAGGGAAGAGACTCGGCATCACTTGCCTCGGCCATGGGCGGTTTTATTCTCGCCGCGAATGCGCGCCCAGAAATTGCCTTTGCTTTCAGTACTTTCTCGGCTGATATTCCGCAGCTATACGTAGATGTCGACAGAGTGAAGGCGAAGAACCTAGGTATCCCGCTTTCAGAAATTTTTATGACGCTTCAGACCCAACTTGGTTCTCTCTATGTGAATGACTTTAATAAGTTTGGTCAGGTGTATCGTGTGATGATGCAGGCCGAGGCGCAGTACCGAAATGACGAATCAGACCTTTCCAAGCTGCACGTGCGCTCCTCTGGTGGAGAAATGATTCCGTTAAGTACGCTGGTTCAAACCAAGCCGATATTGGGGCCTGATGT
>NZ_LWFT01001375.1:0-751 GCF_001635105.1 Oleiphilus sp. HI0079 | reverse complement strand
GCGATTCACCAACAGCATGCACTCTTCTACCCAAGCATGCGCAGTATGTGTCTCACGGGGTTTAATCGCCTCAATTTTCTGCTTATCGTTTAGCTCGAGATAAAATTCTGTTCTTCCTTGTTGTACACAAGCATTCTCTCTTCGCCATTCCAACATCTTTTCTGACAAGCTTTGCAACAACGGTAACTGTTCAGCTACTACGGATTTTAACTCCGTCGACTCTACTCCACTTGCCTGCGCATAGGATAGCTTTTGAGCCGATGTGATTGCGGCTTGCGAGATCGTAAAATCTGTAAGTTCACCAGTTTCACTTACTTGAATCTTAAAGACCTTTGCCAGACGCTTTTTACCCTCTACAAGAGAGCACAAATCAGAACTCAACTTTTCAGGAAGCATAGGGACAATTTTGCCAGGCGCATACAACGAAGCGGAGCGCTCGAGCACCTCTTTCTCCAACTCGGGCTCAGAGCTTATCAAAGCTTCTGGATCAGCAATGGCAACAGAAAGTAACCAGCCGCTGCCATCACGCGCAATGTATAGCGCATCATCCATATCCCGCGTTCGCTCACCATCGACAGTAAAAAATGGCACATCGCTTAGATCTTCCCGCTCAGAGCAAAGTGACTCGACACGGCCCTCATCTAAGTCAGTCAGCGCCGTCTCTGCTGATGCGCTCCAGCTTTCAGCGATATGATGTTTCGCAAGGCTGTAAACCCACTCGATGCCCTTACTCGATTCATTCCCCAAAACA
>NZ_LWFT01001374.1:0-916 GCF_001635105.1 Oleiphilus sp. HI0079 | reverse complement strand
ACCAAGACCAAAGACCAACTAACGCGTTAAGATTCGCGTGAAGACTTAAGCACCTCTCGTCGGTGATTAAAGAGAAAACCTACCCTCCTCAAGAGCGACCCGTAATCCATTTGACCTCAATCAATACCTCGCGCTGTTTTTCAGTACATCATGAAGCCATACAGAGTTATTCATCGGTCACCTCTGACGTATCTGATTCAGTGACCGCCCCGTTTCATAAGTCGTTATAAATAAGGGTTCATTGAGGAGACAATATGACCATTGAAAAGCACGATCTAATTCACGAACTTCCAGAATACCGCGACCAGATCCATGAGCTCAAAATGAACAATGCGCATTTCGCTAAGTTGTTCGACCAATATCACGATGTAGATCACGAAGTGCACCGGATCGAAACTGGCGCAGAAACACCATCAGACGATTACGTCGAAGAGCGCAAAAAAGTGCGTTTAAAATTGAAAGACCAGTTATTTGCAATGCTCAAAACCCACGAAGCGACCGCGTAAAGCAGAACCTTTTTGGTGCGTTACACCTAGGTAGTGACGTTTAGTGACTCTCAGTGACTTTCCTTTTGTTGTGTTGAAGGGAAAACGGTTCGGGCAACCTTTGGTTGCCCTTTTTTACGCCTAACGATTAAAACCTCGCCGCCCGCTCTCGGATGAGTTTTACTTCGTCTGAGTCTTCACCAAAGGATTCCACAAACCGTTTTAAATCGCGCTTGAAGTCTTCTTTCTGATTCAGACAGAGGTTATATAAGGCCCTATCGCGTACATAGCGCTCATCAGGGATCTCAGTGTTCTCGCATAAAATACTCGTCGCAACCCAATGATCAACCCAAGGGACAAACCCGGTCGGATTTTGCTCAGCAATCTTCTGAATACGCATAGATACCGTTTGTCGACCCTCAAAACAATCA
>NZ_LWFT01001373.1:0-908 GCF_001635105.1 Oleiphilus sp. HI0079 | reverse complement strand
CTTCTGTCGAGATTAAGAGCATCGGCGGAGACGGCTTTGACTCTTGCCAGTTCATCGGTATTCGCGCTTAGAGACTTGCTTGCCTTGGAATGCTGTCCCTCAAGCTCTTCATAATTGCTTTGCAGCGTACTTAGCTTGTCTGACAGTTCTTTGTTTTGAGCCCGCAACGTCGCGAGTGTTTTTTCAGCACGTGCAAGCTTGTCGCGAGCGATGGGTTCTTGCGACAGGTAGCGCGTTGGTAAGTACCCCTCAATACCGGAAGCTGTTTTTACAAATGAGTAGCCGGACTCGGTATTCTTTTCGATAATCTCTAGTGCTGTGCCGCTTGGTAGCCCCTTGTGCACGATGCGAAAGCCGGTACCTTCACCACTGCGAAGCGGTACCAATAACGTGTCGTCAACGTACATTGTTTCAGCAAGCACGCTGCTAGCTAGCAACATCGTGGTAATGAATGATAAAGCGATTTTTTTCATGACGCGTAAGTCCTGTATGAATTCTGTAGCGTGAGCTTTTAAGGGAGTACTTTTTTAAATGGCTTAACGATCACGTTAGCGTAAACGCCTGCAGCGATGTAAGGATCTTGATCTGCCCATGCGCTCGCCTCTTCAAGAGAGTCAAATTCAGCAACAACTAAGCTGCCTGTAAAGCCTGCCTCGCCCGGATCTTCATTATCTAGAGCTGGATGGGGGCCAGCAATCAGTAAACGCCCTTCTGATTTAAGCACTTCAAGGCGAGCCAAGTGATCGGGCCGTGCCGATTTGCGCTTTTCCAAACTGTTTTCGACATCCGTAGATATGATTGCGTAGTACATAGAGTCTCTCAATTGTGGACGATATCTTCCAGCTCTAAGCCGGTAAGCGATTTTATTTTCTTAAATAGGTACATCATCGCGATGATCATTACGATGA
>NZ_LWFT01001372.1:0-31686 GCF_001635105.1 Oleiphilus sp. HI0079 | reverse complement strand
CCAAGCGGCGCTTTCTTCTCCTGCTTTTACCGCACCACGTATCGCTCGTAGCTCATTTTTGTAGACGAACTCCACGCCTGCTGGCCCCATCACGGCTGCGCGAGTAGACGGCAATGCGATTACAAAATCAGCGCCGGTCGGATAATTATTGTAAGAGGCGTATGCGCCACCAAACGCGTTACGGATAATGACCAAAAAGCGTGGTGTGCGAAGATCAACGATCGCATCAAGCATCGCTCGGCCAGCTTGCACGATACCTGCCGTCTCTTGCTCCTTGCCTGGTAGAAAGCCGGTTGTATCTTCCATGAAAATGACGGGTATGTTGTAAAGGTTGCAGAAGCGAATAAAGCGGGCATTTTTGTAAGCAGCGGCGATATCAATTTGCCCTGATGCAACAGCGCTGTTGTTCGCCACAAAGCCGATGACATTGCCACCCATACGGCCCAGCGCCGTAATGGTGTTTCTGGCGCGATCTGGTTGTACCTCAAGAAAATCGCCATGGTCACACAGCTCTTGTATCAGGATGCTGACATCCAAAGGTGTGTTAAACCCGCTTGGTCCGTTGAAGGCTTTCTTCAATAGAATGTCGATGTCCCAAGTTTGACGCTTAAGGGAATCAGATGTGGGCTGATGCGGCGCCAATTCGCTATTGTTGCTTGGGATATAGTTGAGAATTTCTTTTACTTTTTTGAGTGCGGCGACTTCGTCTTCCACCACAAAGTCGGTCACGCCGCTTTGGCTGTGCACTCCAGGGCCACCTAGCTCGTCTGGCGTCACATCCTCACCAAGAACACTTTTCACAACGCCTGGGCCAGTTAATCCAAAGAAGGTGTTTTTGGGTTGGATCATAAAGCTGCCCTGGCGTGGCAGATAGGAGCCCCCGCCAGCATTGAAGCCGAACATGCACATAATGCTTGGCACAACACCGCTGATCTTGCGCAGGGCTGTAAAGGCTTCTGCGTAGCCATCTAATCCGCCAACGCCAGCGGGAACATAAGCACCGGCACTGTCATTCAACCCGACCAGAGGAATGCGGCGCTTGGCTGCCAGCTCGATTAAACGCGCGAGTTTTTTGCCGTTGGTGGCATCCATGGAACCAGCGCGGACGGTGAAGTCATGACCATAGAGGGCGACATCCCGGCCGTTTATTTTGACGATCGCAGTGACTAAAGAGGCGCCATCAAGGTTTGGCCCCCAGTTCTGGAAAAGTATCGTTGGCGTTTCGCCGGCATCGGTGAGTACGTCAATACGCTCCCAAATGGTCATGCGGTTTTTTGCATGTTGACGACTGATTGCTTTAACGCCTGCTGCTTTTCTGGGTCGCTTGATGAGTGCCCAGCCTTTCTTCAGGCTGTCCTCGTAAGGGCCGGGTTGATAGGTTGCTTGACCTGGAACTTCGAATTTCAGCTCTTCGGTTTGACTAAAAGGATTTTCTAGAGAAATAGATACTTCAACGCGATCGTTCATAAGGCATCAGGCTTATTTTAATATGTTCGAGTTGCGGTTAGCACAATCACTAACCAGTTGACTGCAACAATCTTAAATTGAAACTAGCTAAAAGTGAAACTATGTCTGTTCTACTTAGATCTATATAAGATGTTGATAAATATAGTTTTGTATAATAATTTTGAATTTTATAGACATAATTTGAAAACAAAAATAGACATAATTGATCATCTTGATTGCGTGTCGCACTAGCGTAGTGATTCTAAAATGGCGCTCGTCTTGCCTGCTGCTTAAGGGTGGGCGAGTGTTTAGTGGTGAGGGTGCTTCAGTTGCTGTCGCTGCCTTCGGTAATTGGCTGGGTTTAATCCGGTCCATTGCTTAAACGCTCTGGAAAAGGCTCTAGACTCACTAAAACCAAGCTGCTCGGCGACTTCTTTTACACTTAGGCTGGTTGATTTGAGTTGCTGCTTGGCAAGCTTTAGTCGAACCTCGTTTTTTATATCCTGAACAGAAGAGCCCTCGGCGCTGAGTTTGCGGCGTAATGTTGGCTCACTCATTCCTAGCTTTTCGGCAAGCTCTTTACTCTGAGGTAAAATAAGTTGCTCGTTGGTGCGGAGTTGGCGTGGTTCAAGTAGCTGTCGTGTTTTGGCGATAATGCTCGTGTCTTCTCCGGGAATGGTGAGAAGGTCTACCGGCGCGTTACTTAAAAAATTGCTTAGATCCGTTGGCGTTTTGACCAGCGGCATATCGAGATAGTCACGATGGAACACCAGCCGATTGAAGCGGCTTTTGAAATTTGTAGGGCAGCGAAACAATAGTGAAAACTCGATTGGATCAATGGGTGTGTAATTAATGTAGGCGCTGACGAGCTTGATGGGTTGATCGATATACCAACAGCCAAAGCGATGCCAGATCACATGCCAATACTCGATATAGAAGTGCTCTGCATCGAGCTCGGGCTGCCTCATCTGAGTGGTGAGATAGACGTGATCACCCTGAACCTCTAAAGACATCTGCAGTTCATCAGTAATCTGGTTGTAAAAGCGGATTCCGCGTTCGTACAGTTCTCGCAAAGTGCTTGCGGTACTGACCCATTCGGTCATTAGCTCAAAGGTACCCACCTTGATCGGACGCTCCGTAAAGCCCATGAATTCATCATTTAAGGCCAGAGCAATTCCGTCATAGAGCAAGGCAACCTGCTGAACATCGAATCGGGAGTCGGGATGAGCAAGCTTACCGGCATTAATTCCGGCTGAGTGGATTAGCTGGTTAGCATCCAGACCTTTTCGACGCGCGCCACCGAGAGCGCTGATAATGTAATGGGTGTTGATCGATGCCATAGGGGTACGGTAGACAGGTATGGAGTCTGAATCAAGCTCGATGAGGCCGGTCGCTATGTGTTTTCTGGTTTTTGTTCTTGCTCGTTTTGTTATCGGTTATCAAAGGGCAGCGAGTCCCAGCCTTTTTGCTTTAAGAATTAAGTTCCTAACCGGAAGTTTTTCGCTATAGTTACGTATAGTCTCCGTATTTTGTGTCTCAGGATCAAAAGTCTTTTTTAAGGCTTATAAAAGGAAGAAAAATAGCATGCAGAAAATTGTACCCGTGATTATGGCTGGTGGAAGTGGAACTCGGTTGTGGCCTTTATCTCGGAAGTTGTTCCCTAAACAGTTTTTGTCGCTTATTGGCGAAGCTTCGATGCTTCAAGAGACGCTGTCGCGGCTTGATCGACAGGAATGTACTGAGCTGTGTGTCGCTGAGCCGATTGTTGTTTGCAATGATGAGCATCGGTTTATTGTTGCAGAGCAATTACGCCAAGCTGGCCGCGAAGCAAAAAGCATAATCCTTGAGCCCGTCGGCCGAAATACGGCACCCGCCGTTGCTCTTGCGGCGCTTGACGCTGTGTCTGGAGATGCGTCAAATAACGAAGATGCGTTGCTATTGGTGTTGGCGGCGGATCATGTGATTCGTGATGTCGCCGCGTTTCAAGATGCGATTGAACGTGCCGCGAGTATCGCCGAGGCGGGTAAGTTAGCTACCTTTGGTATCGTGCCGCGTCACGCTGAGACGGGATATGGCTACATTAAATCTGGTGCAATGAGCAATGGTGCAGCGATTGTTGAGGAGTTTGTTGAGAAGCCAAATGCGGAAACAGCGGAACAGTACCTCAAAGCGGGATGCTATTTTTGGAATAGCGGTATGTTTATGTTCAAGGCGTCAGTTTATCTTGAGGAACTAGAGCGTTTTCGGCCTGATATTCTGGAACCGATCAAAAAGGCGTATGACAACCACTCAAAGGATATCGATTTTACCCGGCTTGCCGAAGAGCACTTTTTATTGAGCCCTGACGAATCGATAGACTATGCCATTATGGAGCAGACAGATCGAGCCATGGTCGTTCCATTGGATGCGGGCTGGAGTGATGTTGGCTCCTGGTCTTCCCTCTGGGATGAGTCCGAGCGTGACGGGCAAGATAACGCGGTGCATGGTGATGTGCTCACACACGATTCTCACAATAACCTGTTGTTTAGTGATTACAAATTGATCGCGGCAGTGGGTGTTGAGAATTTGGTGGTTGTTGATACCTCAGACGCAGTGTTGGTGAGCGCCAAAGATCGTGTTCAGGAAGTAAAATCCATTGTAGCGCAGCTACAAAAAGCTGGGCGCTCAGAGGGAAGTTTGCATCGTGAGGTTGCTCGCCCTTGGGGTAGTTATGATTCGATTGATACCGGCGATCGTTTTCAAGTAAAACGCATTACGGTGAAGCCTGGTGCGAAGCTGTCTCTTCAAATGCATCATCATAGAGCCGAGCATTGGATTGTGGTTTCAGGCACCGCGTTAGTAACCATTGGCGATAAAGAGACCATGCTTTCAGAAAATGAATCGACCTATATTCCCATTGGTGTGACACACCGTCTGGAAAATCCGGGTGTTCTTCCTTTAGAGATGATTGAAGTGCAATCGGGAAGTTATCTAGGGGAAGATGATATCGTGCGCTTTGAAGATACTTACGGCCGAGACTCCCCGAGTAAGTAATTAGTCAGCGTTGATTCGAATAAATGTTAGCTCGGCGCACAACTCAATCGGGCGCCGAGCTTTATCGCGATCTTACTACAGTCTGCCATCAACCACGTCTTTATCGAAGATGTGTTTTACATCGTAAATAACATGGTTTGGTTTGCAGAGTGCTTTTAGCTCTGCTGAAGTAAGTGCCTTGATCTGATCGTGCGCAACACAGGCAAGAACCGCATCATAGTGGCCTTTGGCAGGCTCAGATACTAGCTTCAAACCGTATTCTGCTTCAACTTCGTCTGCATCGGCCCAAGGGTCGAATATGTCGATGTTGGCGTGGAACTCATCAAGATCATGGATCACGTCAACAACTTTCGTGTTGCGAATATCCGGGCAGTTTTCCTTGAAGGTCAGTCCCATGACAAGAATGTTCGCATCGACCATTTGAATCTTTTTCTCGGTCATTAGGCGAAGAAGTTTTTCTGCGATATGTCCTGACATATTGTCGTTGATGCGTCTACCAGAAAGAATCATCTCTGGGTGGTATCCGATAGACTGCGCTTTGTAGGTTAAATAGTAAGGGTCAACGCCAATGCAATGGCCGCCAACCAAGCCTGGGCGAAATGGTAGGAAGTTCCACTTAGTGCCAGCTGCTTCAAGCACTTCAAGCGTGTCGATGCCCATTTTATCGAAGATCAGAGACAGCTCGTTTACCAAGGCAATGTTAACATCACGCTGGGTGTTTTCGATGACTTTTGCAGCCTCGGCAACACGAATTGAGCTCGCCTTGTGCGTGCCTGCCGTGATGATGCTGCCGTAGAGTTGGTCGATGAATTCGGCTGCCTCTGGAGTTGAACCGGAGGTTACTTTCAAAATATTGGTGACGCGGTGCTCTTTGTCTCCCGGATTAATGCGCTCTGGGCTGTAGCCCGCAAAGAAGTCCTTGTTTAGCGTTAAACCTGAACCTTTTTCAATCAGAGGGATGCAGTCTTCTTCTGTGGCGCCTGGATAAACGGTTGATTCGTAAATCACGTAGTCGCCTTTATTCACGACTTTGCCAAGCATCTCGCTAGCTTTGATCAGCGGCGTTAGATTCGGCGTTTTATATTTGTCGATTGGTGTTGGTACGGTAACAATGTAGACGTTTGCGCTTTCAATATCCGAAAGCTCTGTGCTAAAGCTCAAATGACTCGACTCTGCGAGCTCCTCGTTAGAGCACTCTAGCGTGCTATCAAATCCTTTTTTTAACTCTTCGATACGGTCTTGTTTGATGTCGAAGCCGATGGTGGGGTAATGCTTGCCGAATTCTACTGCTAAGGGAAGACCAACATAGCCCTGACCAATAACGCAGATTTTAGATTGCTGTTCCATTGCTGCCTTTTCTTTGTCTACTACAGTGTGAGGTGGTTTTGCTTAGCCGTTTTGTGCCGAACTTATTCAATTAAGTACCGCACTTTCTCTTCAATATAACTAAGCTATGCTTTTTATATTAGAGTCTTGAGTTCATAATAACGCAACTTCTATTTCATAAGTTTGTCTCCCTCAGGATCACAAGTAAAGCTACAACAGGATGTAATAGCGTGGCACATGTTCGAATACTGAATCATTACCTTCATACCAAGTTTATTGTGCTTGGCGCGATTGAGTTCGTGACGCTGATGGGGGCTTTGTTTCTCGCGGTGGATATCCGCAACCATTTCTCTGAAACAGAGCTGTTTTTACAAAACCCCGTGGCGCAAAGCGTGTTGTTTGCTCTGGTGCTTAATTGTTGTTCGCTTGCGATGGGTGTTTATACGGCAGTGTTTCAGGAAGGCAAGACCGGCATGGTGTTGCGCACACTAGTGGCTTATTGCTTTTTGGGGATGATTGCCCTGACCGCGTTGTTTTTTCTCGTGCCCGGTTTGTACATGGGGCGCGGCGTACTCGCTTATGCGGTTATCGCTGCTTTTGTATGCGTGCTCGTAGTTCGTTTTCTTTTTTATATGGTCGTCGATGTCGCCAACCTAGGGCGTCATGTGCTTATTATTGGCGCAGGCAATAATGCTGCAGAGATCGTTAAGCGCCTTCAGCAGCAGCAGGGTATTCAGAGTTTTAAGTTGCTAGGCTGTATGAGCAGTGGTTCTGAGTCCAGTGTCGTGGACGAGAGCTTAATCGTGCCCGTTACTCGAGATCTGTTGGCTTATGTGAAGCAGCATGGCATTACGGAAATTGTTGTTGCACCTGATGAGCGTCGGAGCAGTGAAGGTGGTGCTGTACCTGTTGATGAATTGCTGAGCTGTAAGCTTGCCGGTATCAATGTCATCGAGCCGCTTGAGTTTTTAGAGCGCGAGTTGACTCGTATTGAGATTTCAATGCTTCGACCAGGTTGGGCTCTATATTCAAATGGGTTTACGTACTCGCAAGCACGAGATGTAGTGAAACGTATTTTTGATTTAAGTGTGGCGTTCTTGCTGCTAGCCATTATGTGGCCCTTTATGTTGTTGACTGCGATTGCAGTCGCTCTCGAGTCCGGGACGCCGGTTTTGTATAGCCAAAAGCGGGTGGGTTACAACGGTAAAGAGTTCTCGATTTATAAGTTCCGCAGTATGCGACAAGATGCGGAAAAAGGTGGTAAAGCGGTTTGGGCCCAGAAGAACGATGCGCGCGTTACGCGTGTTGGTGCTTTTATCCGAAATACACGGCTCGATGAGCTGCCGCAACTCTGGAATGTTATTACTGGTGATATGAGCTTTGTCGGTCCAAGGCCTGAGCGACCAGAGTTTGTTACTGATTTGAAAGAGCAAATACCGTTTTATGATTTGCGGCACAAAGTCAAACCTGGCTTGATGGGATGGGCGCAGCTGAAATATCCGTACGGAGCCTCAGTGCAAGATGCGCGCAATAAGCTGAAATACGATTTGTATTATGTGAAAAATCACAGCTTTTTTATGGATGTGCTGATCGTGATTCAGACGGTGGAAGTGGTATTGCTCGGGAAGGGTGTTCACTAGTTGGCGTGTAAAGCGACTGCGATTGCAAATTCTGCGTTAAAAAATAAACTTAAACGGCGCCCTTATTACCAATAAGCTTCGCTATTTATGTTCATTTTTGCCTTGTTTTTGTCGCTCTCGTTAAACTTTCTACTAGATCCTTGTACATTGGGCATAGGGTGATTGGGGGTGAGCGAGACGCACTGCACGTCGGTTGTTCGGCGCAAGGCTTTACAATCTTCAACATAACGCGCTAGGACTTTGATTTTAAAGGCTATAGACTTACACAGATGGAAGTTAAAGGAATAGGAAATGTTTAATCGAGTGGTTTCGAAAGTAATTGTGTTTACGGCCGTCGCTGGGTTGTTTGCGTGTAGTAGTGTTAATACCGTAGATGAGCAACCGGTAGAGTCGAGTATTGGTATCGTCGATGAATACCTTATGGGTATAGGGGACGCGGTTTCTGTAAATGTCTGGCGCAACCCGGATTTATCGGTGAATGTCACGGTTCGACCAGACGGAAAGATTTCCGTGCCTCTTGTGGGCGACTTAAAAGTGGATGGCACAAGCACTCGCGAGCTTTCCAAGACCATCGAAGAAAAACTCGCTGATTTTATTCGTACACCAAAAGTGACCGTGATTGTCACAAATCCAACCAGTGCGGAGTTTATTCACCGTATTCGAGTGACTGGCGCGGTTGCACAACAGCGATCCATCCCTTATCGCAAGGGCATTACGGTGCTTGATGTTATTTTGGAGGCGGGAGGTTTGAGTCCGTTTGCGAACGGGAATGAGTCTAAGCTCTATCGTCAAACGGTAGAGGGTGCGAAGGTGTATCCGATCTATCTAAACGACATTCTCGAGAAGGGTGTTCTGGATTCGAACTATCAGCTTTTCCCTCAAGATATTATCACCGTACCTGAAAGGGGCTTTTAAGCTACATGGATTTTGCCCAGTTACTACAGTACGCCAATGTCATCTTCCGAGAGATATGGCAGCGTAAATTTCTAGCGCTCACAGCCTTCGGGCTCGTGAGCTTTCTTGTTTTAGTTGTTGGCATGTTTTGGCCTGCGAAGTATGAAACGACTGCGACGATTTACGCCGATAACCAGAATATTCTGGGGCCATTATTAGAAAAGCAAGCCAAGCAGTCCAAGGTGGACGATCGCGCAAAAGTGGTTAGAGAAAAGCTTTATTCCCCGCGCTTACTCACGCAGGTAGCGAAGAAGCTTTACGGTGCAAAAACTGAAGAAACGCCCACTGCGCTTGCAAATTATGTGAGTGCGATTCGAGCCAATACTAAGGTGAAATCAGTGGGTGCTGGTTATATCGCGATCGACTACACGGCTACGAATGCTAATGATGCCTATGAAGGCCTCAACGCCATTATCGATACCTTTATTCGCACTAGTTCTGAAGAGCAGCGTGCAGAAAGTCGGGAAGCATTCCTGTTCATCGACAACCAGGTGAAGCAGTACAAAGACCAGTTAGTGAGCGCAGAAGAGAAACTGAAACAATTCGCATCGAAGAATTTCGATGGTCGGGATTCAGACGTCAGCGCTAGCATACAGCGCCTGCGTAGTCAGATAGAAGAGCTTAAAATTTCGATCGATGAGGACAAAATTACGCTTCGATCTCTTCAAGAGCAAATTTTGGATGAGTCTGAGTTTGCCGCGACAACGAAGAAAGTGGATGCGTACTCTGTTCGACTGCAGGAGCTAGAGTCTCGACTTTCCAATCTTTTACTGACGTACACCGAAGATTATCCCGACGTAATCACCTTGCGCTATCAAATTGCTGATTTAAAAAGGGTGATTAATGAGGCCGCCTATGAACGTGCAACTGATCAGCAAATTGATGGTGAGCCGACGCAGATAGAAGAGGGGAGCGAAGTTTTGCTTAACCCCCTTTATCAAGAGTTACGTAGTCGAATCTCGCAAGTTGAGACCTCTATGCAAGCGAAGCAGAAGCGTCTAAGTGTGTTTAACGATTTGCTCGCGAATGAGTTTGAGCGTCGTCAGCGCGTTGCGGAACGGGGTGCAGAGGAGTCTGAGTTAGTAAGAGATTATGATGTCACCAAAAAAATCTATGAAGATATGCTCGAGCGCAAAGAGAACGCGCGCCTTTCAATGACCCTTAATATTGAGGGGCAGGGTGTGACCTACCGCATTCAAGAACCGCCATTGCCGCCGCTTATGCCAACAGGTTTGCGCTTTATTCATTTTGTGATTGTTGGGCCTTTTGTTGCGCTTCTTTCGATTATTGGGTTAGCCGTTGCTTACGTGCTACTTGACCCAAGAATACGCTTCCCGTCTGCATTACAGGCTTTTGATGTGCGTGTTTTGTCGGTGATTCCGCATGTAAATACACCGCTTACCAAGCGCTTACGCCGATCAGATATGGTGATTTGTAGTTTGCTCGCGGTTGCAATTTTTGCGGCCTATGTTGGTGTGGCTTTGGCCTTTCATTTTGGAGTGCTGCTATGACTTCGATCAAAGAAAATGATAGCTTCTCAAATGAATACAAGGCTGCGGTTTCTGAGTCAAACCCTCGGATAGGCCAAATGGAAGAGGTCGATCAGTTTACCCCCGCGGAGCTAGATGCGCGTAAGCTTATTTATCCAGGCATGCATAACCCACAAGTATTGAATATATTTCGCGAGTTGCGCACGCAGTTGTTGCAGTTGCAGAAGAAGAAAAACTTCGTATGCATGGTCAGTTCTGTCAGTAATCAGGGCGGTGGTAGTTTTGTCGCACATAACCTTGCCTCAGTCTTCGCGCTTGATAAAGCGAAAACGAGCTTAGTGCTCGATGCCAACCTTTACTCCCCAAGCGCGCAAAAGCTCATTTTTGGCGAAGCTGAAATTGGGATTACGGATTACTTGAGTGACTCAGAGATTGGTATCAAAGATATCGTCTACGCAACGGGCATTCAGCGCTTGCGAGCCATTCCTCTTGGTTCGAATAGTGAGGGTGCAGCAGAGTATTTTGAATCTGAGAAGATGCTCGCGTTTATCGACGAGGTGAAAAGCCGTTACGCCGATCGATACATTTTTATCGATGCACCGCCGGTAGTGAACTCTTCGGAGGCACGGATTTTGGCGGGATTGGTGGATATGGTGGTATTGGTAGTCCCTCATGGTCGTGTCACTACGGACAAGATTCAAGCTGCCATTAATATAGTCGACGAAGATAAGCTGGCAGGGCTAATTTACAACAATTGAGCCTAGCTTAGGTGAACGCTTGCAAGCGGCAAGTGAAACTAATCAGGGCAATAACGAGTACTAGATGGATTTTAGGCTAAAAGCAATTACAGGGATATTCTTTAGCGGAGCCTTTGTCGGCGTACTTTTTATGAGTGCGTCACAGGCAAATGCTGTAGAGACCTCGGGCGCTGTTGGCATGCGCTTGGAGCCAACTGATAACGTACGTCAGTCTGCGAATAATCCCGAAAGTGATGTCATCCAACGCGTCTACGGAGAGCTAGGTATCGAAGAGGTGCGAAAGCGCTTTCGTGCAGATGCTAGCCTCAGTGTCGAGAACGAGCACTATTATGAGGGCACGTATGAAGACGAGACATCTTTAACCACGGGCTTTGGGTTGTTTACCATCGATTTGATTGAGGAGTTTCTTGAATGGCGCGCGACGTTCTCTAGAACAGATGTCGTTGAAGACTCCGCCGATGACGAGAACCCCGATACCAGAGAGTTCCGAAACATTTTTCGAACTGGCCCCACCATCAATTACGCGATCTCACGTACGATGCGTTTTAATTTGAATGGCTCCTACGTAAAGGTTGATAACTCAGACGAAACAGCAACCAGTAATGAGCGAGCGGAAGGTTCGACAAGGCTCACACATCAATTTAACCGTCTCACTTCGTTCAATATTGGCGCAAACTACTCTGAGATTATCGAAAGTGACGACGAAGAAGAGATTCAAAATAGCCGTGTAACGCTTGGTTTTTCTCGTCTTTATACCGATGGCTCGCTTACAGCAGATTTTGGCCGACAAGAAGTAAGCTCCAATATCGCGCCGACAACCGATGGACGATACATCGACATTCGTGCCACCCGCTCGGCACTATTCGCGCATTCATGGTCGCTAAGTTTCAATCAATCTATTTCTGATACTTCTATTGGTTTTGAAGACGATGAAATTGGGAATGTGCTTGAAACAGATCCAACGCAAGCGACATCGCAAACCGATATCGAAACTCGAGACCGTGTGAACTTGAATGTTGATCGTGATGCTGGCTCATTCACTTATGATGTCGGTCTGATATATGAAGAGAGTGATTTTGCAAAGGGCAATTACACAGAACGTTATCGTGGTGCCGTTCTTGGTTTTGCACCAAAAATCTACTCACGATTAATCCCCAGGGCCGAGTACGAATATAGCCGTGAGAGTTTTGGACTAACCAGGGGGTTAGGTAAAGACACTACCCATGCGTTCACCTTGTCTCTTAAATATCAGCTTATTCAAGATTTATATACCGACGGTTTTTTGCGATACGAGACACGAAGTAATGATGATGTTTCAAGTCGCGATTTTGATGAAACCTCCGCAGGCCTAGGACTGCGCTGGGAGTTTTTGTGATGATAAATCTATGCACGTCGGGGTCCGCTTTCGTTGGTGGTGTTGAAAGGGTCAGACCCTGGTCAAAGGTATAACTGTGCAGCCGCTTAGTATCCTTCAAGTGGCCTCAGGCGATTTATGGGGTGGAGCAGAAGCGCAAGTGCATACCCTTTGTAAGTATTTAGCGCGTATGTCCAATACACAAGTGGAAGTGGTCTTACTTAATCACGGAGAGCTTGAAGCACGCTTAAGAGCAGAAGGCATTCAAGTGCATGTGCTGGATGAGGCTAAGCTCAGTAGCGCAGAGATATTCTTGCGCCTTCGCCACTTATTAAAAACCCTACAGCCAAATATCATTCATACGCACCGCCAAAAAGAGAATATTCTTGCTTCTTGCGCAAACTTCCTTTCTATAAGAGCTGCCTGTATTAGAACGCAGCACGGGGCACCAGAGTTTGATTACAGCTGGGCTCAGTGGAAAAACAGGACTCAAGTGTCAGTCGATCAGTTCTGTGGTCGGTACCTTCAAAAGAAGATTATCGCGGTATCAGAAGAGCTAGCGCGCAAACTTCAAGTTAATTACCCAAAACAGCACATTACGGTAATTGAAAATGGCGTAGACCTTGAGGCGCTTGAAAACGTAAAAGCAGATGCTCCTTTTTTGCTTCATGAGCCCAAGTTAAAGGTAAAGCATGTCGGCATTGTCGGACGGCTAGTGCTAGTAAAGCGTGTTGATATTTTCTTGGATATGGCGAGCGAGCTAGTAAACTCAGAATCGACAGATCAAGCGTTAAAGTTTCATGTTATTGGCGATGGGCCACTCCGAACGCAATTAGAGAATCAAGCGGAGCAGCTAGGTTTATCCGATGCGGTTACCTTCCATGGACATATTAAAAGCGTCGCCTCTTACATTAAGAGTTTGGATGTTTTAGTCATGTGCTCCGATCATGAGGGTTTACCGATGACATTGCTTGAGTCTATGGCTCTAGGTACACCAATCGTTAGTCATAACGCAGGAGCAGTGACAGAAAGCTTTGAGCAAGGCGAGGGGGGAGTTCTATCAGAGGAGCATGAAGCTTCGTCTTATGCCTCAGCCTTACATAAACTACTCGCTAGTGACTCGAAGGTTTTGCCCGCAAAACCTAACAGTGCTTTGGATAACGCCCAAGCAATTAGTGCTCTATATCGCGAGATCTCTGCATGAAGGGTGAAGATATCAAGCTTGAAGACCTCTACCGCCTCGAACTCAAAACTTGGTGGACGTATTTCAAGGGCGAAAGTTTCGCCTTTAAGATGATTTGCCTTTACCTATTCACTGAGTATGTTCGACCTCAATCGATTTGGCCTTGGTTAGATTTTCTGCCTTGGGCGCAGCTCTTTGTTATAGGTGCGCTGCTTGGGCTATTGGCAGACCCTCAGAAAAAATGGGTCAAGTCGCCTATCAACAAATGGATGATATTGTTTTTTCTCTCCATTTTATGGTCAACATATCATGCTCATTATCCTGAGTGGTCATACAGGCACCTTGCTAATTTTTATACATGGTTTGTTATTTACTTTTTGATTATTAATATCGTGACCACGCCTCAGCGTTTTTTGTGCTTTCTAGCGATATTTTGCATCGCAAGCTTTAAGTTGTCGTTTTCATTGGCATTAACATGGGCAATGCGAGGCTTTTCTTTTACATCATGGGGTTTGTCTGGCCCACTAGGGTTTATGCAAAATTCGGGTGAACTATCTATTCAAATGGCGGTGTTTTGGCCTATGGCTTTAGCTGTCGCATTAGGCCTTAAACCTTATTTGCCGAAATGGAAGCAAAGAGTACTCATGCTTATGCCTATTACCGCCGGTATGGTAATACTAGGCGCTAGTTCTCGTGGAGGGCAACTAGCAGGTTTGGTCCAATTTGCTCTGCGCTTTGCCAAACATATATTTAAATTAAAGGTGTTAGTGAGTGCTTTGTTAGTTGCTCTGTTAGCATGGAACTTTTTGCCAGACGAACAGAAACAGCGTTTTACAGAATCAGGGAAAGATAAAACCTCGCAGCAACGTTTTCTATATTGGGAAAACGGGTACGACATGATGATAGAGCATCCATGGATGGGGGTAGGTTATTTTAATTTCATACCATATTACGAAACGTATTACCCTGAAGATATGCTTTATGATAGCGCGGAACTTGCCCACAATATTATGGTGCAAGTGGGTGCGGATTTAGGTTATCCAGGATTGATTATTTATATTGGTGCAATACTCTCGGGTTTGGTTGTTATTCGTAAATTAACAAGAAGGAGAGCTTTGATTTCGCACGAACCTCTTCTACGTATAGCTAGCTCATTCAATGTTTCGTTCGTGGGTTTTTTGATAGCAGGTCAGTTTGTTTCGGTCGTGTATTATCCCTTTATGTGGATTCATCTTGCTTTTTGTTCGGTGGCATACAACTTATTTCATTCGACAGCTCGTTCACGTTAATAAAAAATTATAGAGTAGGTTTGGGTTGGGTTTATGTGTGGGATTGTCGGTGTTGTAGGAACAAGGCAGGGCTTTTCTCTCGAGGAAGATCTTGAGCTAATGGCCGGTGAGATCGTGCATCGCGGGCCTGACAGTTTTGGCTATTGGTCTGATACGAGTTTAGGTATCGGCCTTGGGCATAGGCGCCTTTCTATACAAGACTTAAGTGCGCATGGGCACCAACCGATGCAATCCCAATGTGCTCGCTATCAAATCTCTTTCAATGGTGAAATATATAACTTCCTAGAGCTCAAAAATGAGCTAAGCGCTCAAGGCTCTAATTTTTTCGGAGGTTCCGATACAGAAGTTTTAATCGAGGCAATATCAAAGTGGGGGCTGTCTGCTACTCTTTCTAAAATAGAAGGGATGTTTGCTTTTGCTCTTTGGGATTTGCATAAAAATGTAATTACTTTATGTCGTGATCGTTTAGGTGAAAAGCCCCTTTATTATGGCTGGCTAGGTGAGCGTTTCGTTTTTTCTTCAGAGTTAAAGTCTATAGAAATTATTGCTGAAGACTTACAGATTGATAGTGAGTCCCTTTCAAATTACTTCTACTATGGCTATGTTCCCGCACCACTAAGCATTTATTCTGGTATATATAAATTAATGCCGGGCACCTCTATCTGTTTTTCAGTAAATGGCAATAAAGTTGAGCGCACAGAATTTTCCCCTGTTACCAATTCCGCTCGCATTTCTCCTGTTCCCTATTGGTCGGTTCAAAATGTCATCGACGACAAAGCCAAGTGTTTCTTTCAGACAGAACAGCAGGCTATCGAAGGACTAGATAGCACACTAAGAAAGGTTATATCTGAGCAATCTTTAGCTGATGTTCCGCTTGGCGCTTTTTTGTCGGGCGGTATAGACTCGTCCACTGTTGTTGCAATTATGCAACAGGTGAATTCAAAACCAACACAAACGTACACGATAGGCTTTGATGACAAGGATTTTAACGAAGCTAATTTTGCCAAGGATATATCGTCGCATTTAGGTACTGATCATCACGAGCTATATATCAGTGGACAGGATTGTTTAGACTTGGTGCCGTCGCTTTCTTCTATTTATGACGAGCCCATTGCTGACTCTTCTCAAATACCAACTTATTTGGTTTCCAAATTGGCTAGAGGAAATGTCACCGTTTGTCTGTCGGGAGATGGTGGTGATGAGCTTTTTGCCGGCTATAACCGATATGTTTATATGGAAAAAGTATGGAAAGCTCAGTCGAAGCTGCCTTTCTTTTTAAGGCGTATATTCGCTAAGTTTATAAAGGTTTTGCCACCCACTTTTTGGAATACTGTATATTCTGCCTTAGCGAAACTCGCAGGCGATGATGGGCAGCAGAATAATGTCGGCTTGAAGGTACAGAAGCTCGCCAGTTTGCTTGAGTGCGGCGATATCACTTCGGCTTATCGTTACTTGATATCATACTGGCAGCCAGGTTCCTTTCCGTTAATTTCGCACGCCCAAATTAATATAGACTTATTTGAGAATGCGCCAAACGGGCTCTCAAGCTTTATCGACAAAGCGATGTATTGGGACCAACTTAGTTATTTGCCAGGTGATAACTTAACGAAAGTTGATCGCGCGAGCATGGCTGTTAGCTTAGAAACGCGATTGCCCTTGCTTAACCACCGAGTCGTCGAGTTTGCATGGCAAACGCCGCTATCCATGAAAATAAAAGATGGGCAAACCAAGTGGCTACTCCGGCAAGTGCTTTATAAGTATGTTCCGAAGGAGTTAATTGAACGCCCTAAGATGGGCTTTTCAGTTCCTGTTGCAACGTGGTTGCGAGGCCCCTTAAGAGAGTGGGCTGAAGCTTTGATAGATGATTCTAATATTCCATTATTAGACAAAACCCTAATTTTGAAGGTTTGGAATCAACATCAGTCAGCCGCGTCAGATAATAGCAATAAGCTATGGGCCTTGCTTATGTTTCTAGATTGGTATCGACAGCGGGTTGGCCGCTCTTAGTTGCTATCAAGTTCTTATAGAAGTTGCATAGCTGCTCCCCCACTTTCTCATAAGAATATTGCTCTTCGATTATTTGATAACCGTTCTTAGTCAGTTCCTGCCCCAGTCTTTCGTCCTCGAATATTCTTTGCACATTCGAGGCTATTTGTGTTGCTGTATCAGCTATTAGGCAGTTCTTCTCATGAGTTAGTTTTATGCCTTCGCATCCTAGAGTTGTTGTTACTAGCGGAACATTATTCGCCAAGGCGTCGAGCACTTTTAACTTAGTCCCTCCGCCATCGAAGATGGGGGCAACAATAACTGAAGCACTGGAGTAATGCTCAACTAAGCTATCCACGAAGCCTAAAAACTGCACTTCTGGGGTGTCTCTGTACTTTTCTTTAATTTTCTCAGATGCGCCTTCGCCGATCACCTTAAAATGAAATCGTACATTGTTCGCTTTGAGTAAAGGTATTACTTGCTCGATGATAAACTGAACGCCTTCTAAGTTTGGGTACCACGACAGCCCACCGACAAATAGAATTGTATTGTCTTTCGGTGCATAGTCACGCGACACGTCAGACAAACTTATTCCGTTAGGAATAGTTCGAATGAGTGCGTTCGGAACTAGCTGCGTCAGGCGCTTCGTGTCATCATCCGAGCATGTGACATGTGCGTGGTATTTGTTTAGCTCTGTCTGTTCATATTTTGTGAGCTTTATGGCTTCCCATTTAAAATATATTCGCTTAAGAAGGTTTTCTTCTTTTTGAGCTCTTCTGGTCATCATATGTGACTCGATATTGTGATGATCCATCACAATGGTCGATTTGTTCTTTCCAGCTAGAATGGCGCTATAGAAAGGGTCGAGAGATACGGTGTCAAAATGAATCAGGTCATATTCATTGTCAGCTGTGAGTTGGTTTAGAGTCTGGAATACATTCTCGGACTCAAGCCATTTTATAGTGTAAGGCATACGTGATAATAAGCTGCTAACAATTAGCTTTAACCTAGTCCATTTATTCTTTTCTGTAGGTATGTCGAAAGTTACCTTGTTCGATGCGAATTCAGCCACTTTTTCTAGGGCTTCTCGAGTCCCTTTAGCTGAATCAGAATAAAATCCGGCCATTAATCGAGGCTGGTTGAACATGACTATATCTATGTCAAAGTTCTGGCTAAGTGCTTTAATTAGTCCGTTGCTTCTAATTATGAGGCCGGCTTTAGGTGGGTAGGGGATGAAGTGGGAAACCCAAAGAATTCTATTTTTTTGTGTGTGCGGCTGGCTCATCGAGTTTTGCTTAGGCAAGGGCATATGAAGCTTTATTCGGGTAAATTGCGATTTGCGTAATTATACAAATTAATCGCGCCTAATGCCCTTTTTAACAGTCAGTTAGTGAATTAAGGTAGCTCACCTTAGACTTTTTCGTTTCGGTTTGTATCGCTGAGAACTTCAAATTGGCACATTGTTTATTCAATGCTAATTTAAAGGAGATACAAAGAGGGGAGTGCATATGAATTTCTTGAGATTAAGCTCTAGGACGCTCTTGGCGTTTTATTTTTCGGTTCAGGCTCAGATAGGATATACAGAGACTTTTTTTAAGGCTGATTTTGATACTGGTTCTATTGGTAGTGAAGGAGTTTGGTCTTGGGAGACGCCTTATTCACCTTCAAACGAATTTGGCATGATGGTTGGAGAAGGTGATATATATTCGGTCTCTAATGATGTCTCGTTACAAAGTGGTTATTCTTTAAGGTTGGATTTTGCTGGCCGAAATGGGTGGTGCAATTCCTGTGGGTCGGATAGCTATACGGTGTCATCTTCTTTGCCAGAAGCCGGCGCCAATTCGTTAGTTGTTGATGGCGAAGACTTTTCGACAATTCTCCCTTCAAACCTTAGGACAGTATTTAATAAATCTGATCGTTGGAGCGCATGGTCGGCATCCAATGTGATTGGTTCACAAGTTAGTTTTGTCGGCGACGCTCCAATTTCAAATTCAATGAATGGCAGCGCCCTTTTTAAACCAGGAGACGAAATAAAGGTCACAAAGGCTTGCGGGGTTGATGGCGTTGTCGGTGGTGATATCAACAGGCGCAATGATTGCAACCTGGCAATAAACTACTTACAGGGTATTTCCAACACCAACTTTGAGTTTGAAGGAACGTTGTCTAAAAGGTTTTATCTTTATATTGATGAAAATGCAGTACTTCCAAGTGTCGGTTTGAAACTCGGGTATAGTAAGTTTAATAGTGCGACGCCGATAGCATATGTTGATGTAAATCGCGACGAAACACTGATGGTAGATACAGCCTCTCCAAGCAGTCGTTTTACGGTTCGACAACTTCAGTTTGAACGTGGGCGTTGGTATTATCTAGAGGAGACTTTCATCCGCGAGAGCTCGAGCGCGGCTTCTGACGGTATTTATAGGCTTTATTTATCTGCTGCAGATGCAACGAGTACGCAGCCATTGGTTGAACGGACAGATATGAGTTATGGCGATATCAAGCAAATGTCTATCATAGGTAATTGGCAGCACTATAATGATGCCAGCGGTTATATTTATATTGATAGCGTTGAAATAGCGGATCACTATATAGGCCCTATTGATTATAAAGCTCCCGCAAACCCCCCTCCTGAAGGCAGCCTAAAGGGTACTGTTGTCCAATAAGTATATAGTACAAGGACTTTAATTTTATGATGGTTTCAGATGAGCTCGTGTTTTTAGAGCTCCATAAAACAGGCGGTACGCATATCGGCCGCTTAATGGAAAAATATCTAGGTGGACACAGAGAGGGTAAACATAATCGTTTGCCCGCTGAGTATAAAAGTAGATTTGTTTTTGGTTCTGTGCGAAACCCTTGGGATTGGTATGTTTCTTTGTGGGCTTATGGTTGTTTAGGTAAGGGTTCGGTCCATCAGCAGACAACCTCTCGTATTTCCCCTTTGTATTATTATCGTGAGCTTAATAAAGAAATGGGGCATGACTCTTTTGAGCTTAAGTATGCGGCGCGACAATGTGTTAATGATGTTTTTGTCAAAGATAGAGCTGCCTGGGAATGGTGTTATGAAGATGCGAATGACCCAGAGAAATTTAGAACCTGGTTACAATTAGTGCTTAACCCTGAAAACTCTTTAGACCTTCGTGAAGGCTATGGCTTCGCTAAAATCTCGAAACAGCATGGATTAATGACTTATCGACTTTTTAAACTGTTCACCAGTTTTGATTTGTTTAGTCTCGAAAATGCTGCGGTAGCGAATTTGGATAATGCTTGGAAAGATGAGCGAATCGTTGATTATGTTATTCGTAATGAGGAACTTGAAAAAGGTTTTGTTGCTGCGCTTGATAAGGCTAATTATGGGTTGTCAGATGAACATCGTTCTGAAATTTTAGGCGGCGCTAATAAGCGCACTAACGTCTCAAAGAGAGGAGAGAAAGAAGTATATTACGATGAAACTTCTATTAACTTGGTTGCCTCACGAGAGAGTTTTATTGTCGATACCTTCGGCTACCATTTTTAAGGAGTGGCTGGTGGAAAGCGTCAAAAAGGGATTGGGAGTTTTGCTTGACTAAAGTTTTGGTGGTTGCACCTAGATTCCCTGCTATTAATCAGCCGTGGATGGATACTTATCTTGCTCAGCTACAAATTCAAGACCTCCCGTTTGTTATCTATTCAGCAAATGAAAAGCCAGAGGCGTATCAACAGAAAGTAGATCAATTGGGCTTGCGTGAGCATGTTTTACCCTTCCGTTTATGTTCTGCTTGGCAGCTTGTTAGGCAAATGCTTTCATCTCCGGTGCAGTTCATTAAGCTATTTCTTAGTCAGAGTACTTCCAAGAAGTTAAATGGCGCGGCTAAGCTAGTGAGTTCCTTAAAGCGATTATATTTCGAAAAAAATAAACAATACTTTGAAGGTGTGTCGCTTATTCATGCTCATGAAGAAATTGCAGGGTATGAATTTCTGCACTTAGCTCGACTATTAAAGGTGCCTCTAGTGGTTACGTTTCATGGGTTGCCGCCGGAAGGAGTTGCTCAGTTATCGATGAGTAAAAGATCTGTGCTTTATAGGTTTGCATCTAAAGTTATTGTAAATACTAATTTCTCTAAAGATGAAGTAATTGGCTTAGGTGTTGCTGCAGATAAGGTCGTAGTACAGCCTCAGGGCTTGCCCATCCAGGATTTCCCTTATAGTCCTATGTTACCTCCTCAAAACGGAGCTCTACTACGTTTGGTATCAGTGGGCCGATTCCATAGAGGTAAAGGGCAGCACTACTTGTTAATTGCACTAAGGCGGTTAGTAAATGAGGGTGTTAAGGTTGAGTTAAATCTTGTTGGCGTAGGTTCTAGTGGTAAACAATGGTTGCAAAGCCTAACCGAGAAGTTGGGTTTACAAGATCGAGTGGCATTTCATGAGAATCTCCCAAGTAAGGATATATCCCTTCTGTTTAGGCGCTGTCATTTGTTTGTGTTAGCCAGCACTGTTAGTAAAAGTGGTGCTCTGACTGAGACGCAAGGGGTAGTGATTCAAGAGGCACAAAGTAGTGGTTTAATCCCTATTGTTACTAATGTGGGCGGTATTCCAGAGTGTGTCGCCGATGAAGAGAACGCGATATTGATAAAAGATCGATCGTCGAGAGCTATTTTTAATGCTGTAACAGGCTTAATTGATCGGACTGACGATTGGGCTAGGCTGCAGTCGAATGCTCGCCGTCATGTCGAAGAAAATTTTTCAGACAGAGTAATTGGTGAGCAAATGAGAGATCTACTGGTAGCACAAAGCAATAGTCTATAACGGCGTTTAACCATAGAGTGCCTATGTTCTATTGGCTTTTTTATTTAATAGCTTACCGAATAGGACGTTAGTTTCTGAGCGTATTGTGCTATCTGTTCTGATAATAGCAATGATAGTAAGCACGCTTGCTAGTAACAATGATGTTTTGTACAAAATTGCGGTTAGTAAACTAAGAGGCTGTAGTAATATTTGGTCGATCAGTAAGGCTGATAAACAAGTAACTAAAACAAGAAAGAAATACTTCCAAGTTACCCCCATATCATACTTCTGTTTCCCGCTGTAAACCGTAAGGCTGAGTTGAAATACCCCTCCAATTAACGCTGCGAAAGCTGCACCGATATAACCGAACTCTGGAATCAGAAGTATTAGCGGCAATGTGATAAATGCCGCCGATATGTAATTGTTGCGAGAGATTGTTTTAGTCGCTTCTGTTGCGAAAAAACTAAAATTAAAAAAGAAATTAAGTGATGTAAGTACAACGGCCAAAGAAAGTATGGGGACAACCTTAGCAGCAGGTAGAAACTCATCACTAGCCATAATATCAATTACGGGGAGTGCAAATAAGCTGGTTGCCAATGCGGCAGCTAGCAACACACTCGAAATATACGTAAAAATCTTTCCGTAGGTTTCTTGGGCGTTGGGCGCTTTATAGATTTTAAATCGCTCAGATTGCCATACTTGGCTAAATGGTTGCCAAATCAAAATCGACATTATCATAGTAAGTTTCACGGCGAGTTCGAAGTAACCAATGTCGTCTAGCGTGCTAAATTCACTCATGAAGTAGCGATTAGACGAGCCGTAATAAATAGCTGCAAACGCGCCGATCCATAAAGGCCAGCAGAACTTGAGCATTTTTATGGCTATGGTGCGGTCAAAGTGAAGTCCTGTTTTTAGCAGTGTAAATAACGTTAGTCCAAGTGCGAAAACCGTGCTTGAGATTGCAGCGCTGTAAGCAACACCTAATACGCCGAGCTCTAAATAAACCACGAAATAGATATTCAGGGTTAGTTGAGTGATGAGTTTAGCGATACTGATGGCAGTGAATAGCCAAGGGCGTTCAAGCAATCTGATATAGGTGAGAGCGTTATACTCGGCAGATTGGTTGACAATGAGTAAAGAAAACAAACCGATAATAATCGCGAAGTCTGAGGACTCAAACAGATAATCTGCGGTTATGTCTCGGGTAAATAATACTAGTATAGTGGCTATGATGCCGGCCAGTATAGTGATACTGAAGCCAGTAAATACAACGCTGTTTTTTTCTTTTAGGGTGTTGTAGTCATGATAGTACTTTGGTAGGGCCTGTGTTAGCTTTGCACCAAGTGTGACATCTACAAGGCCAATAAAGAACGTGATTAGAGCAACGGCCCCATAATCAGCAGGGCTTAGTACTTGCGTATAGATAGGTAGCATAATGATGCTTACTATTTTTTGCGCAATGTTGCCAATCGCGTAAATCGCTGAGTGCGAAAGAATCGTTGAGTTAGACACTTTGTGCAGCCTCAAACGCATTGATTAGTCTTTCATGGCTTGTGTCTAGGTTATAGTTGGCCTTTATACTTTTATGTGCATTAGCGCCCAAGCGTTTTCTCAGCTTTGAGTCAGTAGCGAGCCGCAATAGTGCGGATACTGCAGAATCTATTCTATTTCTTTCATAGACTAATCCTGTCTCGGCATCGCTAGTTGCGCCGCAAACAGAGGGGTTATCGGGCACAACAACAGGTAATCTTGCGCGCATGTACTCTAGAATCGAGAGCGAGTAACCTACCTCTCCTTGAGATGGGTGGAATGCAATGTCGGCTGCTGCACATGTATCGTCTAAGTTTGAAACCCTTCCAGGGAAGCGAACATACCCCCCAATACCTAAGTGCTTTGCTTTGTGTTTGAAGTGTTTGAGATCTGGGCCATCGCCACAGTATAAATACACTAGCTTTGTATCTGGGTTTTGCTTAATTAGTTGGGCCATGCACTCTAAAGCAAAGTCGATACCCTTAAACTTATTTGCCCTACCTGTGCCTATAATCACAGTGCTATCGTGCGATATATCAAACTGGCCTAGTACAGAGCGGTCTCTGCTAACCTCGTAGTAGGGTATGCCGTTTGGAATGCTGTAGCATTTAGATGGAGCGGCGCGATAAGTTTCGATAAGACGCGTTTTTACATAGTCGCTGGTTGCAAATAAGGCCGTTGCGCTAAGTATGGAGTTATTCACTATCGATTTTGCAAAACCTTTTAAGCCCGAACTTTTAGAGCGTTCGCCAGGAGTGTGGTCGTGCACGATAATGTGTTTTACACCAAATAACTTAAATACCGCATAGCGCCAATGGGTAACTTTTTGATCCGAAAAATACATCGTTTTTATGTGATGTTGACGAATAAATGAAAGTTGCCTAAAAAGGCTTGAGGGAGAACTGAGTGTGAAGTTAATGGTGTGGCACTCAATAGGCGCCGTTTCAATTGCTTGTGGCACAGTGCTGATGCTTGGGTATGCCAGATAGCTTTGAAAACTCGGTTCGTACTTTTGCGAGATGGCTCTCCAGAAACTTTCCATCAGCCACCATGCAAACCCTACGTTAGAGTCCCAGTTGGCAACCAATAAAATGCCCGGTTTAGTAGTTCTATCTCGCATCGACGAATGTCTTATTTCTAATTGTTTTACGGTTTATTCCGTTAAATTTATACCCAAAGTTGGTGATATCTTGGTAGTAAATCTTTCTCACCTTTTCGATGGTTTCTGGAGTATATATATCTAGATAGGATTTTCTTTTCGAAGCATTAGTGTGTGCTAGTTGCGCATTGATGTTTAGTTTTTTAGTGATCGTATCAAAGTCTTCATTTATCGTTTCGAAGTAGTATAAGTCGTCAATGATGGGTTTTCCGTGTCTATCACAAATAAACTTTGACTGCGGCCAAAAATGGATATGGCTCTTGAGTTGATCTTCTGAAAACCAATTCATCACAAAGTCATCAAAGCTTTCAATCTCTGAGAGGTTTTCGTTAGCCCAAAGCCGATCTTCATCATTCCAACCGCCTCCCTTTAGGTAGCTAAAGGCAGAGTAAAGTCTGTCCCAAGGGTTACGGACAAAACAAAATTTGTAGTATGCATTAAAAGTTTTTCGTCCGTAGATTACTCTGTACTGCTGTGCGGTGTAATGATAGGGCAGTTCTCCGTAAAGCGCTTTTGCCACTGACGTACCAGCCGATTTCGTGATGTGGACAAAAATGCTCTGAGTAGTATCGTAATGACGTAGAGAAAAATTTCCTTTATCTGATTTAAATACCTTTTTACGTAGCGTGCGCACTTCAGAGCGGTTTCTACGCTTATACAATAAAAACCTCCACTCAAAAGGCATGATATACTTGTATATTGTTTTGATTAAACTCATTAACAATTCGAACCCTATTTCTGCGATGACGGGTGGGTGTTTAACCCAAATTAAAATACCTTCTTACGAATGCGTCACGAATTCTGCATAGTAACGGAAGCTTTATATACAATGAGTAAGTAATTGAATTCATAATCACTCGATAATCTAGTTCCATGAGTGTTGTCCTGTTACCACGTAACCCTGCATAATGGATAAAGTAGCTATTAAAGCGCTCATAAAAGTCTTTGTTTGCTCTGGTAAAATTAAATTTCCTATCTAATTCTTCTAGTTTTGTCTTGCTTAGGTTTAGTCGATAGTTGAAGACGCTTTGGTCATTTAATCCCTTCTGATTGTTATTGATTTTCCATTGATGCCATCTTTCTATCAGTCCATCGTTGGAGTTTACGATATGCGCCTGATTCTTACCGATCAGCATGACACCACTATTAAAGTATTGGTTTGTCCAAGCTATTTCGCCGAGAGCTTTAGACAGGTTCCTCTTTTCTCGGCCAACATCTGGAAAAAAACGCTCGACAGGTACGGCAGCAAAAACATCTTCGCTTGCTGAAAATAGCTTGAATAGGTTGGGAGCCTTTGGCGTAATTAATATGTCAATGTCTATAAACAGAACTTGGTCATATTCGTTTAGCAGATTCTGAATCTGTGTCTTTGCGTACATAGGGGGAAGAGAGGATGAGTCAAAGCTTTCGATTACGACGAGATCCGCATCGCATTTCTTAGCATAAGGTTTTATGGTTTGCAGGGAGGTTTTAGACATAGCATTTGCCTCTTTGCCTATCACTATCGTTACAATTGCATTTTTATATTTGATCTTAGGCTCCTTAACTTATGCTTTGTTCTAGGTGTTTGCTGTAATGTTGGACATAACTTTGTAAGACTGTTTTGTGATCGTATTTATTAAAGCTATCGTTGTTCGTAGTGTTATGTTTTGTCCTTAAATCTAATAGCTTATTAGCGATAGTCTGGGGTGCGTTATTAGTAAGAAGCGAATCGTCTTCGTCAGCTAATATTTCCTCAGGCCCGCCACACTTCGTTGCAACAACCGGCAGCCCCGTCGCCAAAGCTTCGATAGTCGCAATTGAAAACCCTTCGCTGGAGCTAGTGAGTAAAAACATATCCATCTGTCCTAAGAATTCAGCGCTGTTGTCTTGAAAGCCAATAAAGTGAACGTTGTTGCTTACCTTTAGCTGATTCATGAGTTGCTTTAGCTCTGACATCAAAGGCTCCTTGCCAGTGTCGCCTGCGATCACAAAATGGTAATTCGGGTTATCTTTAACCACTAATGCAGCAGATTCGATTAGCACGTCATAGGCTTTGGCTGGGCGTACATTGCCTAGGCTGCCTACTAAAATGACGTTTTCATCTAAACCCAGAGAGGATCTTATGGCCTCAGAATCTCGCTTGAAGTACTTGCTAGTATCGATGCCGTTATAAATTACGACTGATTTGTCAACGTTCAGCAAGCCGGATTGTCTTATTTCTTCAAGCAGGCCTTCACTTACGGCGATAAATTTCGTGACGCCCGTATTGAGTATCCAAGCTTTCAGCTTTAAGAAACGTTCTGTTTTACTTACGTCAACCGCCCCATGGAATGTGGCAAATACGGGTTTACGGGTAAGTACCCCAGCCATCGCGCAATAGATGTTTGAACCGAGTAGATGTGATTGGATGATGTCTACGCGTTCTTTCTTTATGAGTGTGCACAGTTTTTTTAAGAAACGAACGTTGAAGCTACCTTTGCAGTCTAGGATGACGGTTTCAATGTTTCGTCGTTGAAGTTCCTCGAAAACCCAACCCTTGCCTCTAATCAAAGCAATGCTTTTAAAACCTTTATCGCGTAATCCGTCAGCGAGGTTAATAAATACCGTTTCCGCCCCGCCAGGGCCGGTAGTATCGATAACGTGAAGCACGGTTTTATTGAACTCGGTTATAGATGTAGTTAGTTCCATTGTTATCTTTTTTATGTTGAAGTATTTCACGTTTGATCTTCAGTTGCCTCCAATTATATATGAATACAAATATTGGTATAGTTATGTTTATAAGTGTGGCACGAAGCAATTTTGTGATCCGAAAGTACCGCTGTATGAGGAAGAAGTAGCAAGGATGAAAAAGTATAACAAACAAATATTAACAGCTCTTTTGCTTATTTTCTTTTTAATACCTGTTTGGGCTATGGTCCCAAACTTGGTTGAGCAAAAAGGCATGATTTCGGCGGTTTTTTATACCCTGTGGACAAGTTCTTTATTTGTTTTGATTGCAAGTTTTCTGCCTGCACGATTTTTATTTACGATTATTTTATTTTGTACCCCATTGTCGGCGTTTGAATTTGTTCATGTGGTTGAGTTTGACGGGTATACCACAATGGCAGCTGTAGCGTCGTTTTTTGAAACTAATCCAACTGAATCGTATGAGTTTATGCATGCGTATCGCTTTCATCTGTTACTTGTGGTTGCGCTAGTATTTCCATTATTAGTTGCGGTTTTTTTGTTACGGGCCAAGCTTCATTTAAAAGTAGGACTTTTAGCTGGCGTTGTATTTGGTCTTACACTAATTGTTTTTTTCGCTAAAACCGGAGTCGATATTCATCGAATGAGTGGAAACTTCACTTCGGGATTTAGTGAGCTTGGAAATCGATTGTGGAGTCATGCTTATCCATTTAATTATGTTACAAAGATGCAACGTTATTATAGTTACCGTGAAACCCTCGAAGCGTCTTATGAGATAAAGAAAGACTTTGTCTTCGGTGCAAAGAGTACAAGAAAGTTGGGTCAACGTCCTTTAGTCTTGCTTGTGATTGGTGAAACCTCTCGAAGAGTAAATTGGCAGTTAGGGGGGTACCCTAGAGCAACGAATCCGAAGCTTTCAGAATTGCGGAATTTGTTTTTCTTTCAAGATGTTATCACTTCTGCGACACACACGCGCGAAAGTATTCAACTTGCGCTCTCGCGTGCCACCCCAAACGACTTAGATAGAATCATCACTGAGAAAACATTAATTACTGCTTTTAGTGAAGCGGGCTATAAGACGGTTTGGATTTCAAATCAGAAGCAGGGGGGGGCCATTGATACACCAATTACTGCAATTGCCAAGGAAGCTGATGAGCAAGTTTTTACGAATAACGAGGGTGGTTTCGTAAATGTGTTCGATGAAGCGTTGGTTCCTGTTTTTGATGATGTTTTAGCGAAGTATTCTGATGAGCCATTGTTTGTCGTAATTCATACAATGGGAAGTCATGAAGTGTATCGTGAACGGTATACTGCAGAATTTGAGATTTTTCGGCCAGCATCCAGAGGTGACGACTACAATTTTTCAAGCCCAAATATACGCGAGAGACTGTTGAATAGTTATGATAATTCGATTTTGTATACCGATCATGTCCTCTCTATGTTGTTGAACAGTGTAGAGGCCACAAGTAGGATCGCGTACGCGCTCTATTTTTCAGATCATGGTGAAAATATTTTGGATGATGAGCATGGGCGCTTTGGGCATGGGGGGGTAGTGCCAACTAGATATGTAGCCGATATACCATTATTTGTTTGGTTGTCGGATCAATATATTCATGTGCGCCCTGAACTGGAAAAAAACCTAAATCTCAATTTGAGTAAACCTTTCTCTTTGACTGAATTATTTGGAACGATGTTAGATGCGGGGGGGATTGAATTGCCTCATTCAAATCAAGGCCTACACGCCATTTTTACGCCGAGAGAGCGTTATCTGATTAATACTGAGAATGAGCCCGTAAGATATGATGCGCTTGAATGAGGTTTTTTTGGATGAGTTCAGGTGTTAGTTTTTATCTTATCGTAGGATGAATCGAGTAATCTTTTGAGATGCTAGTATCAAAGCTATCTAGAGGGTTTGAGGCATCATATAACTCCTCTATATTTTTTCTGTGTAATAGCTAGCCTTTAATGTAGATGCCAGATTTTTAGTTGCTTGCTTGATAAGAGTAAAGCACTTGTCGAAATATTCTTCTGGGCGAGCCACTGGGTCATGTATATAAGCCCAAGGCTTGTCTGCCCAAAGGCCTAGCAGTGAGTATTGTACCTTGCTGACTTGGCGACTGTTTTGTTCGATGAGCTGAAGTTGCTCTGGCTCAAAGGCGATTAATAGATCGCTTTGTTCGACTATAAAGTCTTCAACTCTCGTTGTTTTATGTTGGATTATTGTTAGATTGTTTTTTCGAGCCCAGCGTTGCGCCTCGACACTAGGCGGGAATTGCTGCTCTGTTTTTAGGCCGAAAGACGCATGGCGCATAGTGGAGTTGGTCGCGAAAACTGCTTCTGCGATTGCGCTACGGTTAATGTTGCCTTTACAGAAAAACACAACCCGCTTGATGCTATCTAAATCCAAGTTTCGATACTTTTGATAGCGCCCGCTGAACAATTTCAATTGGTGTTTTAGCCATGTGAGCGAGGCCGCTTTGCCGCCATAGGCATTGATTAATATTTTGAGTGTTCTTAGATTGTGGAGCTTGATGAGCCAATTACTTTGGTCGTACCGATACAGAGCTAAGGGTGAACAAATCTCCTCAAGCTGCTTTTCATTCAGTGGGTAAGATATCCTTGGTATGGCATAGGCATCGCATTGATGGCTTGCGATGCCTTCTACTGTCGTAAACGCTAATGTAAATCCTGCTTCTTTTGGAATATTGAGCTTGTTGATGATTGAGTGGTCTTTACCTATTGGGTATGCAAAGCATTCAGTTTCAAACTCATTATTCTCAAAAAGAGGTTTCGCATTGTGTATCGCTTGTAGGCAGGTTTGGTCATCATTACTGGCTAGTATCAAGTGGCTGTCGGTATGGCTGCTAAAGCTTGCGCCTTGTTCTGATAGCTTAAGGATGTTTGATAGTGAGGCAGCCTCGAAACCGTTTTTAGTCGCTTTGGGAATCTCGACGTCGGCTGCTTTTGCAAAAGATTCGATCGAATCAGCTAAGCTCTTCTTATCCAAGAGTTCGCAGCGCGCTATGAAATCTCGTCTTGCCCAGGTTTTGTGCTCTCTTGTGTCGAAATAATAATGGAGCTTGCCACCTAAATGATCGAAATGGATGTATGGCTTTGCAGTGTGCTCAGCAATGTAGCGAATGCTTTCATCCCACGGGAGTTCTTGCTGTTCGATGAGCTTGCTGATGAGAAAAACAGCAGGTTTGATACCATGCTTTAAAAATGCAGGGACCATTTCGTTGACTTGGTCCGCATAACCATCGTCAATCGTCACTAGTAACGCGTTGGCAGGGAAGGGCGTTTGCGATGTTATATAGTGCTTAAATTCTTCTAGCGATAAAAAACGAAAGCCTTTTGTAAGAAACAGCGCTATAGAGTTTTCAAGCCAGGTTGTTTCAATCCCTGAGATTCCCATTGCTGGGTTTGCAATGCGGTGCAGCATTAATACGCGACAGTAGCTCTGTTGTGCTTCCATTTTTTCGTGGATTCCGACATTCTTTATGTTTGTTGCTATTCTAAGAATAGAGCGTTCGTTACTGAAAGCCATTATAAATTGTTTTTCCTTCCTTGCGGTTAGGGCTTTAAAGGATAAGAGCTTGTCTACTGTTTTAGTGTTAGATGCAAATCAGCGCAGTGCGCTTAGTGTAACTCGCTCTTTGGGCCGTGCTGGGGTTCAGGTGGTTTGTGCAGATGTTGGCAGCGATACTTTAGCTGGCGCTTCAAAGTTTTGCGCTTATTCGGATAGCTATCCTGATCCAGGGAATGCCCAAGCATTCATTGAACGTATTAATGAGTTAATTGAGCGATACAACGTTGAGGTGCTTTATCCCGTAGCAGAGATAACGGTTTACACACTTTTAGAACATGTTGATAAGCTCAAACCTGTGACGTTGCCGTTCCCTGCTTTAGATACTGTAAAAAGCCTAAGCGACAAAGGCGCTTTGGTTAAACTCTGCCAGCAGCTTGGTTTAAACGTCCCAGCTAGTGATTACTTTAGCGGCCTACAGGATTTTGAACAAAGCCAAAAAGAGTATTCATTCCCTGTTGTTCTCAAGCCCACGTTCTCGCGAATTAAACCTGATGGAGTTGGTTCGCATGGCTCAGATGATTTCAATGGCTTGGGTAGTGATGGTTGGATCAATACATCTGTCACCTATGCGCATTCGAGAGAAGAACTCGTCTCTTTAGTAAGCTCAACGCTTTATTTTCGTGATTACCCCTTTATGATTCAGGAATATATCGAAGGCTACGGTAGCGGTGTTTTTCTTTTGTATAACAAGGGTGAGTATGTAGTGCATTTTGCCCATAAACGCCTTCGTGAAAAGCCTCCATCAGGGGGCGTAAGTGTTTTAAGTGAGAGTGTTGAGGCTGATCCAGAACAGTTATCTATTGCGAAGCAGTTGCTTGATGCGGCGAACTGGCATGGCGTTGCGATGGTCGAGTTTAAGGTTGATAAGCAAGGGAAGCCTTATGTAATCGAGGTGAACTCGAGGTTCTGGGGGTCGCTGCAATTGGCTGTGGATTCAGGTGTCGATTTCCCAGCGCTTCTGCATAAAGTCTCCTTAGGTCAAACTGTTGGAAGCATTGCTCCATATAAAAAAGGTGTTCAGTTGCGATGGTTGTTAGGGGATCTTGATCGGCTTTACTTGGTGCTCAAGAGCCGTGAGTATTCTGTTGGTGTGTTTCTTAAATCGTTTTTGAAATTCCTTTTGCCTTGGAAACCGAAGCGTCGTTTTGAAGTGAATCGTTTAGGGGACATAAAGCCTTTTTGGCGAGAGCTCAAGCGATACCTTGAGTCTCTTAGATCGTGATTTTAGTTTTAGACGAATAGCTTACTTCTTATCTTTGTTTGTGTATGAGACGAGTCCTCATGCACCCCAATTCTTTTCAGCAGGTGCGATTGAATTTTTTGTGGCTGGTTTATTCCTGTTTGCGTGGTAACTGCAGCAAGATACCTTGATTCAACAAGTTCTAGTGCGTTTTGGCTGGTGTCACCGTTGGGGTAGCAGAATGAAGTAGGTGCTGTTCCTATATTCTGCTTTATGTCGTCGGCACATCCGATGATCTCATTTTTTAAACGATCCGGTCTTACCTGATTGTTTAAGCG
>NZ_LWFT01001371.1:0-1078 GCF_001635105.1 Oleiphilus sp. HI0079 | reverse complement strand
AAAGACCAAACCCCCATCATCACACGCTTCGCATGACCAGGGTATTGCTTTTTCATGGTCACGACCGCGAGCCGATATGAGCAGCCTTCAGGTGGCAAGTAAAAATCGACAATTTCTGGAAATTGCTTTTGTAAGATTGGAATAAAGACTTCGTTTAATGCAAGCCCTAGAATCGCCGGCTCATCTGGCGGACGGCCCGTATAGGTGCTGTGATAGATCGGATTTTTTCGATGCGTTATGCGCTCTACGGTAAATACCGGGAACTGATCAACCTCATTATAATACCCTGTGTGGTCACCAAAAGGCCCTTCAGGCGCCAGATCATCCGGATAGATAAACCCTTCAAGCACATACTCGGCACTGGCTGGTACAGTCAAATCGCTATGCATGGTTTTCACCGTTTCCGTTTTTCCACCACGCAACAAGCCTGCAAAAGCATACTCTGAAAGCGAGTCAGGAACAGGCGTAACGGCACCCAATATAGTTGCTGGATCAGCACCTAATGCTACGGCTACGGGAAATGGCTGGCCTGGATTTTTCTGTTGCCACGCTTGAAGATCGAGGGCGCCTCCTCGATGTGAAAGCCAACGCATGATGACACGATTTTTACCAATGACCTGCTGACGATAGATTCCCAAGTTCTGCCGCTCTTTCTCTGGATCAGGTCCCTTCGTTACCACTAAAGGCCAAGTAATCAACGGACCGGCATCGCCTGGCCAGCAGGTTTGAACGGGAATTCTACTCAGATCGACATCGGCTTTTTCGACCACCACTTCCTGACAGGGAGCATGGCGCAACACTTTGGGCCCCATGTTCATGACCTGTTTAAAGATAGGCAACTTCTGGAATGCGTCTTTAATCCCTTTTGGCGGATCTGGCTCCTTCAAAAAGGCCAGCAATTTGCCAACCTCTCGCAAAGCCGACACATTCTCCTGCCCCATCCCTAAAGCAACGCGGCGAGGCGTACCGAACAGGTTACCCAATACAGGCGTATCAAAGCCTTTTGGGTTCTCAAACAAGATTGCCGGGCCACCAGCCCTAAGAGTTCGGTCACATATCTCTGTCATCTCAAGGTGCG
>NZ_LWFT01001370.1:0-761 GCF_001635105.1 Oleiphilus sp. HI0079 | reverse complement strand
ATTGCCAGAGAACACGGCGTACCGCTCTACGAAAACCCAGACTTAGTTGCGGTATTGGCCCGCCTAGAGCTGGGAGAGGAAATACCTGACGTTTTATACAGGGTGATTGCTGAAATTATCGCCTTTGCATTTTATATTCAGGGACGCACTCCAAAAGATTTTTCGGAATAGTCGACATCAAACCATGCAAGAAGCCCACTTTGGGTTTATGATTATGCGATAACTAGAAGCTCTGCGAGCACAAACTTTAAAACATGTCTCAACCCGATAACACGACACTAACCCATTCTCCCGCATATGCGGCCGCGATCCTGATGAGCGGGCTTAGCTCCGTGCTCAGTCTGATCGAGGGCCAGTTTGCACTCGCACTGCTGCTTGCCGGATTTACAATACTGCTTGTTCTATCTCGTTTAGGTAAGCTCCTTTCGCCAAAAATAACCCAGAGGCTCAATCAGTTTGGAGCCACAAGCAAGGCCAATGAGAGCCCCGAAGCAAGCACGCCAAGAAAGCTATCGATCATTCTGTCTATACTGACTTTAGCCATTTTATGGGCCTCTCCGCGCCAGAGTGGCATTTGGATCTACACCCTGCCGCTCATGCTCATGTTCTTTTTCGAGTTTAGAGTAGCCGTTCCAATCTTAATCGCTACAAGCCTGCTCTCGGTTGGCCTAATCGCTTGGCATGATTCGCCACTCGTATACGTTCAGGCCGTACCAAACTACGTTTTATTCCTGGGAGCAGCATGCGCTTTGGTCTATTTG
>NZ_LWFT01001369.1:0-952 GCF_001635105.1 Oleiphilus sp. HI0079 | reverse complement strand
CTCAACTGAGTTTCGAGCGCGTGCATCAAAATACCCTTCGTTCTGTCTTGCCTGACGCATGAGCTTGCGTAGCAGCAGCCCTAAATCGTCAATGATATTTAAACCGAGCTCTTCCATATCGGTAAAGTGACGATAAAAGGAGGTAGGCACAACCCCAGCGTTCTTAGCGACCTCTCGAAGGCTAATGCTTGCAAAGTTACGGCCATTGCCCGTTAAGTTGAGCGCCGCATCCATTAGTGACTTGCGTGTTTGTGCTTTTTTTTCGTCTCTTGTTTGCATGCATTCCGCTTAATGAATAAAAGATACAAAAGTTTAGCATCTTTAGTGTTCACCTGTGCACTGTTATTTCATGAGTTTTTGCGTGCGTCTGCATCAAGAATACCGCTCTTTTTCAGGAGCTTATCCTATCTAAAGGCTGTTTTGTAAGTGGTCTCTTTGCTGTGGAATAAGATTTGATTATGAAATTTGAGTGTACAAGTGTTGACTGAAAAGATGTCCTGCTGTACTTTGGTGAACATATGTACACCAAAGTATTCGGGAGCTTCTTATGGGCGCGCTACACCAAACTAACTTCACTCACCTATCGGCCGCTATGTACCGTTGGGCGTCAAAAATGTCGCCATTGGCATTAAGTGCGCCTGTCGATTTTTTCATGACCGAGTTCGAGCCTTTGTTCGCAACAAAACGCATGGCAGCGGAGTTGGTCTCGACGAGACATGAGACGCATGACACGACCACCTTTGTTTTGCGTCCATCGATACATTGGCAAGCCTTTGTGCCAGGGCAATATGTGGCGATTGAGGTCGATATTGCGGGTGTGCGGTATCGTCGAAATTACTCGATTTCGTCATCGGTACGGATGTTTGAAGAGCAATCACTGATCAGCATTACGGTAAAGCGTGTCGAGGGCGGTATTGTTTCTAACTATTTAGCGGATCATCTGGAGCTAGAT
>NZ_LWFT01001368.1:0-646 GCF_001635105.1 Oleiphilus sp. HI0079 | reverse complement strand
TTTAAAACACGAAGAGAAAGAATAAAAAGAACTGGCCGGGAAAAATGCAAACGCTCTTACCCGGCCAAATAGATCTACCTTTACTTAAAAGAGTCGATGATCTTATTCAAGGTTGCACTTGGGCGCATTGCAGAGCTAACCAGCTCCTGATTAGGGTGATAATAACCACCTACGTCGACTGGTTGCCCTTGTGAAGCAAGCATCTCGCCGATGATTGTTTCCTCGTTATCACGCAACTCTTTGGCCAGCGCAGTAAACTTAGCTTTCAATGCAGGGTCTTCATCCTGCGTGGCCAGTGCATCGGCCCAATAAAGTGCCAGATAAAAGTGGCTGCCGCGATTATCGACCTCACCCACTTTTCGTGAAGGTGACTTATTTTCCTCGAGGAAAACTTCGGTCGCTTTATCTAAGGTTTTGGCTAAGATCTTCGCATGAGGATTATCTGTTTTCTCACCCAAGTCTTCCAAAGAGACAGCAATCGCTAGAAATTCGCCAAGCGAGTCCCAGCGCAAGTGATTCTCTTCGTTAAATTGTTGGACGTGCTTCGGTGCAGAACCACCAGCGCCTGTTTCAAACAAACCGCCACCTGCCATCAAGGGCACAATCGACAACATTTTTGCACTGGTGCCGAGTTCGAGAATTGGGA
>NZ_LWFT01001367.1:0-538 GCF_001635105.1 Oleiphilus sp. HI0079 | reverse complement strand
GGATAGAGCCTTGATACGCGGGTAGAGCGCCAATTGAAATGAAGCGTTGGTAAAGTCGAAAACCCATGGCATGAANTGTTCGGACNTCCGGAACTGCGCTTGAACCGCCCACCAATTTTTGGAGTTTGCTTTGAAAATCCAATTGTGCGCTTTTGTTGAACATAAGCACCAGAACTCGGCGAGGCTCAAGCCCTTGTTGAAGCAGATGTTGAATGCGATAAGCGAGAGTTGTGGTTTTTCCGCTTCCGGCGACGGCGCGAATCACATAATGTCCGACTGGGGCATCGACGATGGCGCGCTGTTCTGCTGTCAGAGTGAGGCTTGGCATAAATGACCGGGTATTCTTCTGGGCTATTCTTGTCGGCTATATTGCCGAGTTGTTTGCTTGTATTTTCGTAGCTGAGCAAACACACTTAGCGTTTATGGAAAACGCAGTTTGTGTGCAGGAATATGAATCGCCTAATCATACTATTAAGTGTGTTGTTGTGGGTAGCAGGATGCGCCTCGAATGACCAACAAGTCCCGCCGGATTTTCGCA
>NZ_LWFT01001366.1:0-857 GCF_001635105.1 Oleiphilus sp. HI0079 | reverse complement strand
ATCTGCATTTCCAATGTCCTCGCTAGCCATACGCACTACTCGCCGCGCAATATAAAGCGGATCGCAGCCACCTTGAAGCATTCTCTGCATCCAATATAGAGACGCGTCCGGATCGGAGCCTCGCACGGCTTTATGCAGTGCCGAGATTTGCTCGTAAAACAAGTCGCCGCCTTTATCAAAGCGCTTCAGACTTGTTTGCATAATGGCGACTAAGGTGTCTTCTGTGATCACCTTCCGCTCACCAATCGGCTCAGCGAGATCAACAGCAAGCTCAAGAAAGTTCAACANAGTCCGTGCGTCGCCATTCGATGATTGCACCAGCGCCTTTCTTAACGCATCTGGGAAATCTATATCGACACCCGCATAACCATCGGCCGAAGATAGGGCCTTGTCGATCAAGTGCGCGAGCGCGTCATCATCTAACTCATTCAAAACATAAACGCGCGCTCTCGAGAGCAATGCGTTATTCAATTCAAAAGACGGGTTTTCGGTTGTTGCGCCGACAAAAATAAAGGTGCCATCTTCGATATAAGGCAAAAAGGCATCTTGTTGCGCTTTGTTGAACCGATGTACCTCATCGACAAATAAGATCGTTGAGCGACCGGTTGCTGCCATCACGCCCTTTGCATTTTCTACAGCCGAGCGGATCTCCTTGACGCCTCCGAGAACAGCCGATATCGAAAGAAAATTAACATCAAAATGGCTTGCCAATAAACGTGCGAAGCTTGTTTTACCAACACCTGGGGGGCCCCAGAGAATCATAGAGTGGAGAATCTTTTGTTCGATCGCCTTGCGCAGAGGCCCTGAGTCGCCCAGTAAGTGCGACTGCCCTAGATAGTCATCGATATGCTTTGGCC
>NZ_LWFT01001365.1:0-797 GCF_001635105.1 Oleiphilus sp. HI0079 | reverse complement strand
TGCCTCTACTTTTCTTGCTACTTGCGTTAACCAAGGCTTGGATTTATATGAGCCACGCCGGTAACCACCTTGCCCTTCGTGATAATTAAGGTACTGCGCATAGGCATCCCATTTTGATACTTTGTTGATCTTCGCTGTTCGATTCATATTCCAGCCAACAAAATCAATTCCATCCTCAAAATCATCGCGCTCGGCAAACATACCTCCGGCATCGTCTTGATACTCACCCCATACTGGCGTCTTTGCCTGCGAATAACCGTAGGCATCGCTAGCGCGACCAATTGGAATGATCCACAGAAAGTATTCCATCGGCGGCTGCGCATCGTATTTGAACCGCGACTCCTGATACATAATCGCCATAGGAATCTGCACCGGCACACCCCACCGCTCGCGCGTTTCAACGGCCGCATCGTACCAATCCGGTTTCTCGTAAAAAATATCGCAAAGATTATCTGGGTTAGAAGGTGGGTTCGTCGCACAACCAGCCAGCTGCATCACCATCACCAAAGCGATTAGCTTCTTCAACATCTACGCCAAACGCTCAATCTTTTTCGCAATCAAGGCTAGCGCACGATCTGCTTCTGGCACGAGTGGTGAAAACGTCTGAAAGACATGAAACATATCAGGAAAGACGTCATACGCCGTGTTCACCCTATCAGCGCGTAAGCGCTTTACCAAATCATCCACCTGCGGTTTAAACATTTCACTGCCACCTGCTTGCACATAAATCGGCGGAAAACCGATAAAACTGGTTTCAGAAAAATCACTCACGCGAACCGCCTCTGTGTGATTGTCAC
>NZ_LWFT01001364.1:0-1008 GCF_001635105.1 Oleiphilus sp. HI0079 | reverse complement strand
TGAGCGTAATGACTTTTCAATCCCTCTGTATAAGTGCCTGCTGTTTATCTATATCTCTAAAGCAATCAAATCCGGGGACTTAAATTTAGCCTACTCATATCGCTTCCGCAGCATTCAGGACTACATGATTGATAAAGAATATTGGGAGGCTCGAAAATACCAGATCTTGCGCGAGTGCAATCTACTTGAGTACATAGACGGAGAAGCATATTTAGCGGGCTTAAAATTGGGCCTTCACGAGAAATACAAGGTTGTTAATAAGCACTTAGCCGACGGGATAAATACCTCCCTCACTTTTAAAGATGGCCGAGTATCTAGAGTGAGCACGCCAAAAACTGACTTTCAAGAGGAATCATTTATTGCGGATGCCCTATCCCAGGATGGATATATTCCAATTCTCCAACTACTTAAAGAAGTAAACCAGGTATGCCAGTTCACTGCTGACTTTAAGCACCTGAGCCCTAAAAATGTAAAGATGAAACCAAAGGAAGAAACTCTAATGGCTGGTATTCTTGCAAAGGGCTGTAATATTGGCTTAGGCAAACTCGCGAGTATTTCCGCTGGTATACAGGAGCACACGCTGCACAACACAGTTAACTGGTTTTTCAGTTTAGAAAATATTAGAAAAGCTAATAACCGCATCGTAGATGCAATCCACAATTTAAAATTATCCAGTGCTTATCTAAAGGATCCGGAAGTTCTCCACTCATCGAGTGATGGTAGAAAGGTAAACGTCGATGTAGATTGCTTGCACGCGAATCATTCCTACAAATATTTCGGCAAAGACAAGGGCGTCACAATTTATACATTCATTGATGAAAAGCAGTCGTTATTCCACAACTCTGTCTTCAGCGCTTCCGATCGTGAGGCACCATACGTCATTGATGGTTTACTCCAAAATGAAGTGACGGATCTTAGGCAAGTACATTCAACCGATACACATGGTTATACAGAGCAGATATTCGCTGTGTCGCACTTTCTAGGGATAGCGTTTGCACCAAGACTTGC
>NZ_LWFT01001363.1:0-737 GCF_001635105.1 Oleiphilus sp. HI0079 | reverse complement strand
CGTTTCAAGCGTGCTTTCTACTCTCACGCCGGCACAAGTGGTTGAAGTGCTTCAATACCATGTTCTGGCAGGTGAAGTTTTGGCAACAGCAGCAATCGACATTGCTGGCGGTTCTGGGGATAAAACCGTAGCAACGGTAAACGGTGCTGATAGCAAGATCGCGCTGTCGCTCACCGGTTCAGATTTATACGTCAACACGTCCAGAGTCACGTCTCCAAACATTCTCGCGACCAACGGTGTCGTTCATGTGATCGATAAAGTATTGATTCCACCGAGCCTCACTGAGGATCGTTCCAACGAATCAATTACCGTAGAAGCGATCGCGATTGCAAACCCAGATACGCAAACTCTTGAAGATGCCTACGTCGCAGTCGGCCTGACAGGTGCGCTCGCGTCAACCGGCCCTTTCACCGTATTTGCACCGAACAATTCAGCGTTTGCGGATCTTTTAGCTGCGCAAAATGCAACCGACTTAAACGATTTGGTCACGAAGCTTGGTGGAGCCGCTGCAGTGGCTGAGATCATTAAACAGCACGTAGTACCAGGAGCAGCGATCGATTCTTTAAGCGCTTATGCAGCGAACGGTGGACAAGTGGACACGCTACGAATGAACACGGCGCTTCCTGTGACGATCGAAGACGGTGTCTTAAAAGTGGCTGGTTCCTCAGTGATCGCGACCGACGTTTACGGTAGCAATGGTGTTATCCACATCATCGATACTGTGATTGCTTCGGGCA
>NZ_LWFT01001362.1:0-965 GCF_001635105.1 Oleiphilus sp. HI0079 | reverse complement strand
GCTGGTGCCAGTTCCGACAGTTCGGGTGCGCACAACAAAGGTAAAGATGAAAGTCGCGGCAAACTTAGAGGTAAAGGTTCGTCTTCGAAAGAGCATCCAAGAGTAAAAAGCAAAGGGAAGCCTTTGAAAGTGGGTGCTGATTTAAAAGCACCGAGCTTGCCAGTAAAAGGTGAGGCGCCCTTGCATGATAATGCGGGTCCTCGTCGAAGAGCAAAGTTACACCCCGTGAATGCAGCTAAAAAGCGCAGTGAAGAATCAGAAGATTAAGTTCAAAGAGTCAAGATGAGCAAGTTAGATACCGTATTTGGCATTCATGCCGTTGAGTCTTTACTGGAGCGAGACCATGCTCGAATAGAGCGCTTGGTCGTCATGAAAGGGCGCGATGACAAGCGATTGCAAGCCTTGTTGCAGTTAGCGAATGAACACAATATTCCGTTTAGCCTTAGTCCTCGGCGCGAGCTGGATGATTTAGTAAGAGGTCGTCATCAAGGCGTTGTCGCTCTTGTTGAGCCAAGTAAAGAGCTTAATGAAAATGATCTAGAAGCTCTGTTGGATGCTCTTGATGTGCCGCCTTTTTTGCTTATCCTGGATTCAGTGACCGATCCTCATAACTTAGGTGCGTGTTTGCGTTCCGCTGATGCGGCTGGTGTACATGCGCTAATCACACCCAAAGATAAGGCAGCGCCGCTCAATGCGGTCGCGCGTAATGTCGCCTCGGGTGCGGCCGATCAGGTACCGTTAGTGCGGGTAACGAATCTAGCGCGCACAATGCGTTCGCTTCAGGATCGAGGTATCTGGATTACAGGAGCGGCAGGCGAAGGTGAGAGTACGATTTATCAGGCCGACTTCAAGGGCCCGATGGCCATCGCTATGGGTGCAGAGGGTAGTGGATTGCGTCGCCTGACACGAGAGCACTGTGATCAGCTTAGTCAGATACCGATGGCTGGTTCAGTGAGTAGTCTGAA
>NZ_LWFT01001361.1:0-14086 GCF_001635105.1 Oleiphilus sp. HI0079 | reverse complement strand
GACGCGTTCTCCGACCATCATCCTGAGTTGGTCAACCGCTGCGCCCTCCGGAAGCGGAAAAGTATAGATACCCTCAACCCAATGCTGTGATGGATTTTCAAATCGCTGTTTTACGGTAGCCCGGACAACCGGCCCATTAATGTCTAAATCGATGTCAGTTTGAAGAGCAAGCGGACGCGCGAGCTCCTGACTATCCTCACCTTCACTGTGTTTTAGCTGAAAGTTAATCGGCATATCTGACGCCGCGTCCGCCAGCGCACTTTCGCAAAGCACCCAGAACACCAACAAGCACACAAATAGCGCCATGGCTGATTGATACTCTGAGCCTCGCCTGTTGTGCGAACAAGGTGTTGTCTGGTCTTTGGCGTACGTCGGAGCCATAGCCGCTTGTGGGAGAACGCGGCGTTTTAACGCGATTTGCGCGAAACTGTTCATGATTACTCTCCTTAAAAAAGAGGCCACGATGCGTGGCCTAAAGGTGGGCTCCGCACGAGGAGTCGATAGAGAAAGGAAGACGAGCAGAGCCTCTAATCCAACCCCATAGGTTTCGTGCGAAGTAGGCCGCGCTAACGAGAGGAACGCGGCGCATGGTGTTTGTCTGCATCGTTTGCTGCAGGCAGCCTTCTTCGCACCGGATAAAATGGCCGCGAGAATGGCTGCACTAACTCCGGACTTCTCATCCATAGACGCAATAAGGTGGCCTCATCGAGCGCTACAAAACACTTCATTAGCGACCCCCTACGTTAATCGCAATAGGTAAAGACTCGCCTGAATCTTGGGCAAGAGCCGCAGGTTGCTCTTGGGCAGGCATGCTTAGCTCAATCGCCACACGTCGGTCTAGGATATAGTTTGCAGCATCCCCTGTGGAGACGGTCGCGAAGGCTTCGCCATGCGCGCGCCCGTCGATTCGGCCAGTATGAACGCCCTTGTCCACAAGATAATCTCGAATGGCATCTACGCGCGCTTGAGTTAAGGCTAGATTGGCATTCTCTGGACCAATCAGGTCACTATGTCCTTGTAATGAGATATGCATGTTTGGGTGCTCAAGCATGAACTCTGCAAGCTCGTCTATTCGGGCTTTTGCATAGTCTGGTATCGAAGACTCGTTGTGGCGGTAATACACTTCTTGCGAATAATGCTTGGCAATATCCGCAAGAATCTCCGCTTGCTCACGCTCGGTGACCTCTTGCGCTTTTAAATCTGCGAGCTCAGCAGACTTAATTGCGTTTGAGCGCTGCAACTTACGCGTCTGAGCGCGCAGCGCTTCTAACTGTATATTTGATTTCTTAAGCTCGCCTTCCAGGCTTGTTAGCGACATCACTTGCGAATCTAATTGCTGCTCGGTTTGCTCAAGCGCAGAATCCTTGTCTTGGCCATAACCGACACTGCCACCTAGAGCCGCGCCCGCAGCAGCACCAACTGGCCCGCCAAGTATTGCGCCAAGAGTGGTACCGATACCAATCCCCCAGTAGGTGCTTGAATGCTCGTCGTTTCCGAGGCTTTCATCCGCAAACGCTGGTGTACTTACAACCAATGCCTGCGAGCAGATAAGCGCCGCCGCAAAGGCCGTTTTCTTAGCTCTAAACGAGCGGCTACTTGAGGACGATTGGATCGTACTAAGCGTGCTCACCGATGTCGCTGTTGTTTGGTCATGATTTGTCATATGTTTTGTCTCCATTGGTTTCGTTGGTCGCCTAGCATGCGTTCCCTCGCATGTATTGATTCGGTGGAACCCGAATCGCTTATTCCATTCATTCCGTTCATTGCTAGGCGTTGGCGCTATTGAATGATTTTCTTGCACTCCAGTAATGGAGACTCTCTGGAAGGATTAGTGAGATGTTCTGGCTTTCTGGACAAGTGCTCCATTACGCGCAATCCAAGGACGGGTGTTGAACGCTAGGCACCGCCTTCTGGAGACAATATGTGCAAAGTCTGGAGATCTTATGGAGAAGTGGATTTATCCTCCATCATTGGATTGAACTCAGGTAAAGTGAGGGTCACACAATTCAAGACAATTGGAAGCAACCATAGCCCTTATGACGAATAGCATTGCGATAGTAGAAGACGACATTGATCAACAGCAAAATTATGCTGAGGCATTATCCCTCCGCGGTTTTACCCCCTACTGTTACTCCAATGTCGCATCCGCATTAGCGGGTATATCTGAAGTAAAACCAGATATTGTGTTGTTAGATGTTGTGCTTGAGGATGACCCGGATGGCGGCTTCACAATTTGCCGGAAATTGCTGGATCAAGGGGCTAACTTACCCATCGTATTTCTAACTGATCGTTCAGATGAAATCGATCAGGTCTTCGGCCTAAGACTCGGAGCATGGGATTATCAAACAAAACCCATCTCACTGTCGTTATTGGCAGAGCGGGTTAAGTCTGTATTGCGTATTCATTCCGCTAGACAGAGCCTTTTTTCAGCCTGTTCTCCAGAAGGCACAGCCTTTGATGGCGCCCTAAATCAAAACAACACCGCGACCAGCGATCAAAGCCCTTTGAACATTCATCATGAAACCTCTTTTGTGTCGTGGAAGGGGCAGACAGTGCCATTGACGCTCACAGAGTTTCGATTGTTTGTTGCCATTCACGATGCGGGCGCGCAAGGCATTGATTATCAGACCCTGAGCGAGAGTACGATGCAGCGCATGGTGACCAATGGCACCATCAATAGCCACATTAAAAATCTGCGTAAGAAGTTTAACGAAATCGACCCAGAATTTAATTCAGTGCTCAACAAACCAGGGTTTGGTTATCGATGGGAAGCGCCCTAATGCCGCGCTTTGGTATTAAAGCCCAAATCACCCTATTAAGCTTGGGCTTACTTTCTATTCCCTGGTTTGCGTGGTCGTATTGGCAAGAGATTCAGCAAGCCGCAATCACTACTCAGGGCCGAGTGCAGCTGATCGAAACCAAAGCCATCGCGACCAGCCTCGTTGCGACGCAAGAGAACATTGCCGAATTACTAGCTGCAGACGACAACAGCCTCGTCGAAAAGCACGCGTTAAGCGCGCCTTCTGTAGCTGCGCCGATCCGCCTCGATGGAAACCTCGGTGACTGGAATGGCCAACAAAAACTATTAACGTCATTTGAATCTAGCTTTTCTATCTGGCAGTCGGACCCTGAGCTACCGGCTGAAAGCGCTTTTGGACTTGCGTTGGCGCAGACACAAAGATATCTCTATGTTGCACTGAATGTGCGGGATAACGTCATACAAGAGCGCCAGGCGAATCATCTTAGACTCGATTACAATGACCATGTTCAGCTGACCTACCAAGATACATTGGGCGCCATCAAGCGTGTTCTCATCCCGGCACAAGGGGAAGGTAATCTAGCCAGCTATTTTACTGACTTTGATTGGAAATACGGCGTAGATAACACACACCCAATTTCCGGCGAACTAACGCCGAGCCATCAAACCGGCATACAGGGATTTTGGCGAAACACAGAGCAAGGTTATGTGATCGAACTTCGCATGCCGACCACTAAGTTAAATGCGCTCGACCCTAGGTTGCACATCGCTGTCGTTGATGTTGATGAGAAACCCACATTGGGGCCGAGCGCTATTGTCGCCAGTTTGCCGAAACAACTAGCGAGCGAACTCAATCCCTTAGGTCTCCATGCGCGCGAGCTACAACGCGTTATTGAACAACTAAAGACCACCTATGCCAGACTCTGGGTATTTGATCGCAAAGGTCGTGAATGGGCCTATGGTGGACGGGAAGCGCACGATAGTATTCAACCTCTGGCCTTCGACACTCAGTGCGTGCAAGACGCGCTTCTTGTAAAAGATAGTCCATTACAATACGTCTCCAACCTTAACGGAGAGCTAGAACGTATCATCGCTTGCCATCCAATTATCGAGCAAGGACGTGTATTGGGCGTGGTTGTAATAGATGAATCCGCAAAACATGTACTAGGAAAAGAAGAAGACAAAATACAGGCAATTGCAACGCGTCTTGCACTCGCAGTGATCGGCGTTGTATCGGTGTTTTTTGCGTATGCTGTTCTACTTGCAAGGCGTATTGCCCGACTGAATAACGAGTCAAAAACCACAGTAGACCAACACGGTCGAATCGAGATCACGCAACTCGAAGCCAGCAAAGATGTTCCAGACGAGATTGGTGATCTATCGCGCACAATGACGGCCCTACTCCAAAAACAACAATCCTACACCGATTTTCTGGAGAGGATTCCGCAGACTCTGCGCCACGAAATTGCCAACCCACTGAACAAGCTCAAAACATCTCTGGAGCTCTTACAAGAAACCAGACCGGAACTTTCCAATGATCGATACATCAAACGGCTTTCAGCCGGTACAGATCAAATTAACCAGATAACAACCCATCTTACCGAAGCCGCAAGCTTAGAAGGCGCTATTCAATCAGAACGCTTGGCTAAGATGGATTTAAATCAATTCCTACAAGGCTATTTTGAGAGCTGGAAAGAGCCGGTTAAGGTGCAGCCATTTGCGCCTGTTCTGTTTGAGATCCTTGGTGATACAAGTCGCCTTGAGCAACTTTTCGACAAGCTCATGGATAACGCCACCAGCTTTTGCTCAAAAGACGGTGCGGTCCTCATCACCGTAAAGCAGGAAAAGCATTTTCTACAAGTAGACATCACCAATGATGGGCCGCCGCTTGCCACCGAAAACATCGCGCAATTGTGCGCGCCTATGTCGACAAATCGGTCCAGTGGTGGAGCCATTCATTTGGGGCTGGGGTTACATGTCGCCAAGCTCATCGCTGAAAAACATCAGGCAAATATACTGGCGAAAAACAGACATGATGGAAGTGGCGTGACGTTTAGTGTTCTTTTTAAATGCTAGCTAGGCGGCGTATCGCAATCAGTAGGGTCCGATTACGACGATACATGCGCAATATCAGCGGTGTTCAATAGAGCGTCAGCCCGCTCTAGAATCGAAGAAATCGAAAGGCAGACACCGCGACACGCAAAAAAAATCATCCGAGCCATCGCAGACCCGGATGAAAGAGTGGCGGCCTGTTATGCTTTTACCTTTCGACGACTAAAACCAAGCCCAGCTAAACCGAAGCCAAGCAACAGAATCGATGCAGGCTCCGGCACGCTTATCGGTGCGCCCGGAACAAGGTTTGAAATGAGCTGCGCTTGTGTTTCATGTCCTTCGAAGTAGAAAAACTCGAATGCATAGGTTCCCGTTACACCAGCAAATGGATCAGATAGCCAAGTCGACCCCGGTGGCTGAAGACCGTCGAAGCTAGAAAGCTCTTCTGTATCTTCGAAAATTCCATCCATATTTAGATCAAAACCAGCCGCAAAGCCGTCATCGGATGTCACCGACAGAACACCTCCGTTTACCAGTTGTGCGGTACCGGTAAATCTCCAGAGCGACTCCCCCATGTAATGATCAAAATCAATACCATCACCCAGATCGTTATCAACGCGGTTCGTGATGGTCGCGGTCATACCCGTTAAAAACTCGTCTACGGTGCCGATATCGAAGGTTGGCGTTGCGTTTGGTCGGCCAAACTCTAGCTTGTCGGTATCGAACTCAAGTTGCGGTCCACCCGCTATCGCTGCCTGCGCTTCTGACAGCGTTGAAACATTTTGTAGATCATAGTATTCACCATGAATGGTGAACGCATTGGCGGCTTGGATCGTCGCGGCCATAAAAATGACTGGATACACAATCTTCTTAAGTAAGCTCATCGGTGCTAACTCCCTTTTTCTTTATTTTGGTGTTTTCGTCAACCTGACGTTCCAAAATCAAGCTAGGAAAACGCCACATGAAAATTCTGTTAAGAAATTCAAGGTCTTAACAAAGCGCCTAGAAAGCCTAATGTGAAAAACTGTAAAAGAAGCTGACGTTTGCAAGCCCCAGAACAGGAGAGATCAAACGCTGGACTGACGAGGATTAAGGCCGCTTACGCGAAAAACGATCCAGACACTTGATTAAGAGGCGTCGAACGCGTGCTCGGGCAATCATCGTTACTGAAACAGAAACAGCAACCGAAACACCTCACAGCCTTGTCTCCTGAGTCAGTTGTATTCACTCAAGTTTGATATATATTTATTGAACGTGATTTCAAGTTCTGTCGTCGCGCCTAAGACATGCCCTCATAAGAACGCGCTTACTGGAACAAGCGCACTTCCACACGGAGCAGTAAATAATGTCGAATAACTCTGATGAAAGACTTTCAAATGATTTATTGAAAGGGTTTGTCATTCCTCCTAGACCCCAGATCGTCGCTGATCTGCAGATTGAATCTGCAATGCCCTACCCCGACATCAATGTTATTGCCAGTATTATTGCGAAAGATGTGGGTATATCCGGCAGCCTTATAAAAGCGCTTAAATCCCCTCTGTTCGGCTTATCCGGAACGATTAAATCTATTAATCACGCAGTAAGTCTTATGGGCTTGGACAGTGTCGTCGGTATTGCTACTTCACTATCCTTAAAAAGCGTATTGAGCGACGACAATGTCACCGGTCTAAATCGCTTCTGGGATACCGCAAATGACGTGGCTAACGCTTCAGTGATCGTGTCGAAATACCTTGGCGTTGGCTCTTCTGATGAAGCTTACTCTCTAGGCCTTTTTCATGATTGCGGCATACCGCTGATGATGATGCGATATCCTGATTACCTCGAAGTGCTCGAAAAAGGATACCAAGACAGCGAAAGAAGAGTGATAGACGTCGAGAACGAGCATTACAAGACGGACCATACCGTACTCGGCTACTACACGGCCAAGACTTGGAAGCTTGCAGACCACATTAGCGAGATCATCTCTTACCACCATTGCGTCGGAAAAATATTTGAACTCGATCGGAAAAACAGGACGCTAAAAAAAGATTTACTGTTGGTTCTTAAAATATCAGAACATATATGCGGCTCTTTCCGCACATTGGGCGCCTGCAGTATTGACCATGAATGGGAGAGAATTAAAGACGAGCTCTTGGACTATGGTGGCCTGGTTGAAGACGATATTCTCAACATGGCAGATGAGTGTAAAGAAGCAGGCATCGGCTTATTCTAACAACAATGCTTGCCCTGCATTCCAACTAACGTATTCCATCTGAAACATTCACCGCTCACATCCTGCATTGTGCAACAGGCAACTCCTCAGAGCTTAGGCTACGGCGATGGCCTGTAGCGCATCGCGGAGCTGCCCGGTGATCGGCGAAGGCTTGTTGGTCTCGCGATCAACAAATACGTGTGTCATCGCTCCGTACGCACAAGCTTGCTCTTGCCCCTCCTTGAACAAGGCTACGCCGTAATCCACCGAGCTATTGCCAATGCGATCTACACGTAGTGCGCCCACTAAGGACTCGGGAAAGGCGATACTTTGCTGATAAACACAATTCGAATTAACGATAAAACCGATCTGCGCGCCATTCTGAATATCCAGTCCACCTTTGTCGATAAGATAGGTATTCACCACGCTATCAAAATACGAGTAATACACCACATTGTTCACATGGCCATACACATCGTTATCCATCCAGCGGGTCTGAACATTCTGAAAATGTCGGAATGTATTTTTAAAAACTGGCTGTTTCGCCATTACGCTATTCCTTTAAGCAATTAAGCAATACCCTTAAACGATCCCTTTGAAGGCCGCCTGATAGATCGCAAGCGCGTCATCGCGCGTTACTTCCTTCGGGTTATTCTGAAGCAAACGAGTCTGAAGCATCGCATCGTCCGCTAAAATTCCAAGATAAGACTCTTCGATTCCCATCTCTGCCAAACTGGTCGGCAACCCGAGATCTTTAACCAAGTCTTCAATATACTCAATTAAGCGGCAAACGGCCGACGCCAATTGGTTCTCTTCAGATTCGCTCTCACTAGAGACAGGAGGTACAAGATCCGGAGCAATATAGGGTATTAGTTGTGCATAAAGCGCACCACAGGCCGACTTGTTAAAGCGCATCACGTGCGGCAGAACAAGCGCATTGCTTAAGCCATGTGGAATATGAAAGTGCCCACCCAAGGGATAAGCCAAAGCATGAACAGCGGCCACCGGCGCATTGGCGAAAGCTTGCCCCGCTAAGCAGGCCCCAAGCAACATATTTTGGCGCGCTTCGATATCAGCACCATGATACGTCGCTTGCTTAATATTGTCTGAAAGCAACCGGAGTGCCTGAGCGGCAAGTAGATCGGAGTATGGGTTCTTTTTAATCGCACTGGTGTAGGCTTCGATGGCATGCACCATTGCATCAACGCCGGTCGCCGCAGTGACATGTGGAGGCAAACCCAGTGTCAATTCAGCATCCAGCAGCGCAATGTCTGGAAGAAGCGTCGACGATACAATGCCGGCCTTGGTTGTTTCGCCAGTGGTCACGATGGATATGGGGGTGACTTCAGAACCGGTGCCAGCGGTAGTCGAAACAAGAATTAGTGGCAAACGAACGCCTACAACCTGATCGATACCGTACATAGCTTGCAATTCTTGGCCCGAACCAAGTGCAGCTGCAACAAGCTTAGCGGTATCCAAAGAGCTTCCGCCACCAAAGCCTATCACGCCGTCAGCGTTATGCTGCTTGGCGCATTCAATCGCTGCCAAAACCACATCTTCTGGTGGATCAGCAACCACATCAACAAAGTAGTCTGTTTCAAGCTGTGTCGAGGAAACCGCGTCTTTTAATTGATCGAGTAAGCCACAAGCAACGATACCCTGATCACTAATAACAATTGGACGGCCAATCTCTAGGCTGCCACAAAGCTCCCCCATTCGTTTTAACGAACCCGCTTCGCTGATAATGCTTTTTGTTGTATTAAACTGAAATGCGTTCATCGTTCTAACACTCGCTGGATAAAACCTCGAGTTGCATGCTAGAGCAATGAGCGCCACGTTTCACTAACCCAAAGCAAAAAACTAAGTCAGAGCACTCCGGTTGTGTGCTTTGTCAAAATCAATACTTGGCCCTGCCGGCACAATACCTGTTGGATTTATATTCTTGTGCGATACGTAATAGTGCGCTTTGATCACATCCATATTGACCGTTCCGGCAACACCGGGCTGTTGATATAAGTCTCTTACATAGTGAGACAAAGCCCGGTAATCCGCAATCCGCTTCAGATTGCATTTGAAGTGACCAACGTAAACCGCATCGAACCGGATGAGCGTTGTAAACAAACGCCAATCGGCCTCTGTGATATCGGAGCCAACCAAATAGCGCTGTTCCGTGAGCCGCGCTTCAAGCTGGTCGAGCACCCTAAAAACGTCTTCAACCGCCTCTTCATAGGCTGACTGAGTTGTTGCAAATCCCGCCTTGTATACGCCATTATTAACATGGTCATACACCAAGGCATTCACCTCATCGATTTGCGCCGTCAGAGGCTCAGGGTAGTAGTCGCCCGGCTTTGCTCCGATATGGTCAAAAGCACGATTGAACATGCGGATAATTTCGGCAGACTCATTGCTCACGATGGTATGCTGCTTTTTATCCCACAGCACCGGCACCGTCACCCGCCCAGTATAATCGTGTTGCGCAAGAGTATAGATCTCATACATTCGCTGTTTGGCATTTACAGAATCTGGAATCACACCCTCGCCTGGGTAAAACGTCCAACCCTCCTCACCCATGAATGCGTTGACCGCTGATACCGTTACCATATCCTGCAGCCCTTTTAACTCTCGGAATATCAGAGTTCTGTGTGCCCACGGACACGCGTATGAAACGTACAAATGGTAGCGTCCGGCCTCAGCCTCAAAGCCCCCGCTACCAGAGGGTCCGGCAGAGCCGTCAGGCGTTACCCAGTTCCTAAAACTTGAATCTTTGCGTACAAACTTGCCGCCCGTTGACTTGGTATCGTACCAATCCGTTTGCCACTTACCTTCTACTAATAACCCCATGCTTGTATCTCCCCTTGCGTTGGATGACTGCGAAAAGCCTTAGGCGGCAGAGCGACGATTATCAATGGAGTAGGCTCCGGCGCCATGCGCAAACACCATCAGAAACCCACCAGCAATGCTGATATTCTTCATAAAACTAATCATCTGCATTTGGTCTGAAAAATCTGCGTGAAATAGAACTGCAGACACAATACAAAAACCCGAAAGCGCAAGCGCGGCAAGCCGAGCCTGAAAACCCACAAGTACTGCAAGACCACCAAGCACTTCCAGAGCGATCACGAACGGAAGCAAAGCGCCAGGAACGCCCATCGCCTCCATGTACCCCTGCGTGCCCGCGTATCCAGATATCTTGCTAATACCTGATGTGATAAAGATGAGTGATAGCAAAACGCGCCCCACTGGCGCAGTCAAAAGTTGTAGTTGATTCATTACTTTGTCCCTTCGTTTAATTTAAATGACAGGACCAATGTTAAGCGTGAACCTTTGAGGGAGACACCGTAAAAGTTTGAACGGATTGTTCAGAATAAACGAACAATGGTTTACGAACACAGGTCGCCAGGTCGCTGTACTGAACCAAGCCAAGCGCACGTTGAGAATGTACGCTAGAAGAGACACACGACAGCAACCTTAATCTACGTATACAGCAACGGATGTTCAGGAATGATCTTGGGCAATACCGGCTCTCGGCCTTCATCTTCGGCAAACAAGGTGGTGATGATCAGCCTCGGCTCTGCGACAAAGGAAACCGGCCCCATCGCGCTTACGGACTGACTCACATTGTAATAACGAACAAGCTGACTGTTCTGTTCAAATTGCACGCGATAACTGCTCATAGGCTCAAGATTGGCTGCCCGTTGTTTCCAGCCAAACGGCACTTCCGGGTATGCCATTAGCCTTTCTAATAAGGCCTCATATCGCACATCGCCGGTCAACACACTTTCTTGCTTGATCGCCATTAAAATGAGCGACAACGAATTCATTCTAAGATCTTGTGCGTCTTTGAAGGACTGACAGGTAAACAAAAAGTCGTGGTAATTGGTAATCGCCGCCATGCCTCCGCTTAAATCAACCATGCTATCAAAACAGAAGGACGCCCATGCCTCGTTAACCATCAGGATTGTGCCGAAGCTATCCATCAACACGCTAGGGTTTGGGTCAAGTGCTCTTAAGGTACGAGTCATTGCCTTGCGCAACCAACGATACTTCGAATCTTCAAACGCCACAGGCTCGGCAGGCGGCACATGTCCCGCCGCCAGAAAAAGATACGCCGCATCGCGATTACCTAGTTCCATTACCCGAGCCAGATTCTCGATCATCGCAAAACTGGGCATAGCTTTACCATTCTCCATGCGCGAAATATGGCGCGTTGAGGAGCTCGCCTCAAACGCCAGCGACTCTTGACTAAACCCTCTAATCTCGCGCCAGAAACGCAGTAACTCCCCAAAAATAATGCGTTTAGTGTCGTCATCGGGGTTGTCATTAGACTGGAGATTGGCATTTGTCACTGCGGGCTTAGGCATAAAAAGGAGCGTCTCGAACAGAAAAGAATGTATTTTTTAGTTACCCCGACCTCATAGGTCATGGCTGAAGAACTTGAGATACAAGACTATATCAGAAATAGATCACCAACCTGTTAGAGGACTTTGCACATGGCGGCACCGATTCTAAGCGATCGCGAACTTGATTTTATGCTCTATGAATTTCTCAATGTTGAGGCGATGACGACACGAGAGCGATATCAAGATCACGATAAAGATACCTTTAAAGCGACGATATCCACTTCAAAAGCCATTGCCGAAAAATTCTTCCTACCCATTCGCCACAAAGTAGATGCGAACGAACCACATTTTGACGGTGAAAAGGTGCATCTCATTCCTGAAATTAAACCGGCGATCGACGCCATTATCGATGCCGGTCTGCTGAGCCCGTCAAGCGACTACGAAATGGGCGGGATGCAGTTGCCAGAGGCCGTTGCAAATGTCGCCTACTCGTACATCTCGGCCGCTGCAAATGCGACCGTGGGCTATGCCTCACTGACCGATGCAAACTGCAATCTAATCGAAGCCCATGGTACCCAAGAGCAAATCGAAAAATGGGTGAAGCCTCAGCGAGAAGGACGCTTCTACGGCACCATGGCCATGACAGAACCTGGTGCAGGCTCTGGACTCGCCGACCTCATCACCTCTGCCGAGAAGCATGAAGACGGCAGCTATCGCATCACCGGCAACAAAATTTATATCTCCGGTGGAGACCATGAGTTGAGCGAAAACATCGTGCATCTAGTATTGGCTCGCGTTAAAGGCGCACCGAAAGGTGTGAAAGGTATTTCGTTATTTATCGTACCGAAGTTCCTTGTGAATGAAGACGGCTCAATCGGTGAACGCAATGAGGTTGCGCTTGCGGGACTCTTCCACAAAATGGGTGGTCGCGGCCACACCTCCACGGCACTCAGTTTTGGAGAAGATAAAGGCGCAGTCGGATATTTGGTTGGTGAAGAAAACCAGGGGCTGCGCTACATGTTCCACATGATGAACGAGGCACGCATTCTTGTCGGTACCGGTGCGGCACTGACAGGGCTGACGGGTTATCAGTACTCGTTATGGTATGCAAAAGAGCGCCCGCAAGGCCGACTTGTTTCAAATAAAGACCCTCTTTCCGCTCCAGTAAACATTATTGAACACCCCGATGTGCGCCGCATGCTGTTGCTGCAAAAGGCCTACGCTGAAGGGGCTTACTGTTTGTGCCTGTATGGCAGCCAGCTCTCTGATGATAGCCGAACGGCACCATCCGTCGAAGAAAGGGAAAAGGCACAGCTACTTTTGGATTTTCTGACCCCTGTCATCAAAACATGGCCATCCGAGTATGGCCCGAAAGCCAACTATCAAGCGATTCAAGTCCTTGGTGGGCATGGCTACGTCAATGAGCATCCTGTTGAAATGTTCTACCGCGACAATCGCTTGAATCCAATTCACGAAGGCACAACCGGCATTCAGTCATTGGACTTAATGGGCCGTAAGGTACCGATGAATAACTTCGCCGGATACAAAGCGATGATGGCAGAAATCGGCACAACCGCAGCTGCTTGTGCCAACGGAGAGCTCGCCGACTATGCGAATCAACTCAATGAGGCCGTTAGCCTTTTGAACACCACCACGCAAAAGGTCTTTGCTGCTGCGCAAACACACGATTTAGATCTCGCATTCTCGAACTCGGTCAGCTACCTCGAGCTGTTTGGCCATGTTGTCATCGCATGGCTCTGGTTGCGACAGGCCGATATCGCAAGTAAGGCGCTTGCGACAGACAAAGGCAAAGACGATGCAGACTTTTATCTTGGCAAGCTACAAGCCATGAAGTTTTTCTATCAGTGCGAGTTACCGAAGACCAAACACTGGGCTGAGCTTGTTGGAGAACTAAACAGCACACACTTTGACATGAAAACCGAATGGTTCTGAGGCGACACAATGCATATCATCACGAAAGAAGAAATGAAGCAGCAGATTGATCGTACTTTCATGTCAGATTGGTTTGAAGTCACACAAGACCGAATAAACCAGTTTGCAGATTGCACTTTGGACCATCAGTTCATTCATGTCGATCCGCAGCGCGCTGCAGAAACAGAATTTGGCACGACGATCGCGCATGGCTTCTTGAGCTTGTCGATGTTATCCCACTTTGCGGAATCCTTCGGTACCATGATCGAGGGAACATACATGGGCATTAACTTTGGCTTTGATAAAATTCGTTTTATCAGCCCGGTCAAAGTAAACAGCCGAATACGTGCCGTGGCAACGCTTAAATCCATCACGGAGAAGCGCCCCGGCCAGTTCCAATTTCTTACCCATATTAAGGTGGAGATTGAAGGTTCCGAAAAACCAGCACTGCTTGCAGATTGGCTGACCATGCAATTAGTGAAGTAAAGACATGGAATACATATTCCATCAACACGAAAAGATGAAGGTTTAGAAAATGACAATTAATTTCACTGGACAAGTCGCCATCGTAACGGGCGCGGGTAATGGTCTTGGTCGTTCACACGCACTGGAGCTCGCAGCGCGTGGCGCGAAAGTTGTTGTAAATGATCTTGGTGGCGCACGCGATGGTAGCGGCGCATCTTCTGCAGCCGCAGACGAAGTTGTACAAATCATTAAAGAAGCAGGCGGTGAGGCATTTGCACACGGTGCAAACGTAGCAAACTACGCTGAAGTGGAAGATATGGTTAATCAAACCATGGAAAAATGGGGCCG
>NZ_LWFT01001360.1:0-749 GCF_001635105.1 Oleiphilus sp. HI0079 | reverse complement strand
TGTCATGCGTTTTGGGGAAAACGCACAGGAGGTGATTAGTAACGTCAAAGCACGACTTGATTCGTTGAAGGCTGGACTACCGGAAGGGGTGGAAATAGTTACTACCTATGATCGATCCGGGTTGATAAACAGAGCAGTTGATAACCTTGTTGAAAAACTAGTTGAAGAATTTGTTGTCGTGGCGATCATTTGTGCTTTGTTTTTGTTTCACCTGAGGTCTTCTTTAGTTGTAATTCTCAGTCTTCCTGTGGGTATATTGACCGCATTTGTCATCATGTATCAGCAAGGCTTGAATGCCAACATCATGTCGCTTGGCGGAATCGCATTAGCGATCGGCGCCATGGTTGATGGGGCCATTGTGATGGTCGAAAACGTGCATAAGCACATGGAAAAAACGCCGCTCACGAATGAAAACCGCTGGGAGGTAATCGGACGGGCGGCAACGGAAGTCGGGCCACCTCTTTTCTTTTCCCTATTGATCATCACCCTGAGCTTTCTTCCTGTATTTACGCTAGAAGCGCAGGAAGGAAAGCTTTTTACGCCTCTTGCTTACACAAAAACATATGCAATGGCCGCCTCTGCCGGTCTCGCCATTACGCTGGTTCCGGTATTGATGGGCTACTTTATTCGCGGCAAGGTGATTCCAGAGAAAAAGAACCCAATCAATCGCTTACTTATAGCGAGCTATAAACCAGCGCTAAAAGCTGTTCTGACTTACCCAAAGACGGTTGTTCTGTTGGCGTTCGTTG
>NZ_LWFT01001359.1:0-1391 GCF_001635105.1 Oleiphilus sp. HI0079 | reverse complement strand
TAGCGACATAAAGAGTATTCTAATTATTGGTGCTGGGCCGATCGTAATTGGTCAGGCTTGTGAATTTGATTACTCGGGCGCACAAGCCTGTAAGGCTCTCCGAGAAGAGGGTTATCGGGTCATCCTTGTGAATTCAAACCCTGCAACGATTATGACCGATCCGGCGATGGCGGATGCGACTTATATAGAGCCGATCACCTGGGAGACCGTAGAGCGAATTATTGAAGTTGAGCGTCCGGATGCGCTTTTACCCACTATGGGTGGTCAAACCGCGCTTAATTGTGCTTTGGATCTTGAGCGCGAAGGGGTGCTTGAGAAGTATGGCGTAGAAATGATTGGTGCAAATGCTGATACGATCGATAAAGCGGAAGATCGTGATCGTTTTGACAAGGCAATGAAGTCAATTGGTCTTGAGACGCCTCGCTCTGGCATTGCGCATAGCATGGAAGAGGCCGTTGCCCTTATTGATGAGTTGGGTTTTCCCAGCATTATTCGTCCATCGTTCACCATGGGCGGAAGCGGCGGTGGTATTGCGTACAACCGTGAAGAGTTTGAAGAAATTTGCGCGCGTGGTTTGGACTTGTCTCCAACAAGCGAGCTGTTGATCGATGAATCTTTGATCGGCTGGAAAGAATATGAGATGGAGGTTGTTCGCGATAAAAAGGACAATTGCATCATCATCTGTTCGATTGAGAATTTTGATGCAATGGGTGTTCATACTGGGGATTCCATTACCGTCGCACCAGCGCAGACCTTGACTGACAAAGAATATCAGATCATGCGTAATGCATCGTTGGCGGTTTTGCGTGAGATCGGCGTTGAAACCGGCGGTTCAAACGTGCAGTTTGGCATCAGCCCTACAACAGGGCGAATGGTGGTGATCGAGATGAATCCTCGTGTATCTCGATCTTCTGCGCTTGCCTCCAAAGCAACGGGCTTTCCGATTGCAAAAGTAGCCGCAAAACTGGCAGTTGGTTATACGCTTGATGAGCTTCAAAATGATATTACGGGGGGCGCCACACCTGCGTCGTTCGAACCTTCAATCGATTATGTTGTTACCAAGATTCCTCGTTTTACATTTGAGAAGTTCCCGCAAGCAGATGCGACACTGACGACGCAGATGAAATCTGTTGGTGAGGTGATGTCAATCGGCCGTAATTTCCAGGAATCTTTCCATAAGGCGATTCGTGGGCTTGAGGTTGGCTCTTATGGGTTCGAGCCCAAGCTGGACCTGAAAGCTGAGAACGCGGCTGAAGTGTTGCGTGGTGAACTAAGTACGCCAAATGCCGAGCGCCTCTGGTATATCGGGGATGCTTTCCGCTCTGGTATGAGCGTTGATGAAGTGTTTTCTCTTACGGGTATTGATCCGTGGTTCCTTGTTCAAATCGAGG
>NZ_LWFT01001358.1:0-1100 GCF_001635105.1 Oleiphilus sp. HI0079 | reverse complement strand
GAAGGTGCGCACATTCACTATGGATCAAGTGCTTACCCGGACTGGAAAGCAGTAAAAGGCTTCTTTGAGCAAACTCTCGAGAATCCAGATCGAGATAAATTTGAAGTTCTAAATGAGAAGATTCTCTGCTTTAGGGCGTTCGATTTGCGCAATCGTTTTGAAGAGCCTTTCACTACATTTAGAGAGGCTCTTGAGGCGCTGCAGTCCGATGTCGCGTACTTACCTGAGATGGCGGGCAGTATTGTTTGCTACTTCAAGAACGCAACTTCAATAGAAATCCCCGAGCATTTTTACATTGAGGCTAAACCCCATTTTTCTTCACGAGAAAAGGCCGTTGAATGGCTTCAAGAGCGCAAACAGAAACATGACAACGGATCATTAGATAGTCGCCTTTGTTCAGGTTTTTATGAGGAGAAAGGATGAGCCTTCTCACAAACTCCATTCCCAAATGCTTTTCTACCCACTGTCGTTTTTCAGAGTAAGAATCGGGATTCATCACGGAAGGGCACGAAAGTATGTATACGTCGAAACCCTCTTGCCCGTGCAGCCACTTCACCGTTTCAAGTGCTCCTGGCATGGGCTCTAAACCAAGAAACAAACCAGGGATACTTTGGGGATACTCGACATCTGGGTATTGTTTCTTATAGCGAACGTAGGAAGTCGTGTAGTCGCACAAGCAGTTATCCATGTCGACATAGATTATTTTCTGTTTAGTCATCAGCGACTCCCTACCTAATCCTTTTTATCATCATTATCTTCTTGGTCCGCTTCTTCCGACAAGATTTGATCCAAGTCATCCAAAGCTTCTGAACTAAATACGACTTTGTATTTCTTTTTGAACTTAACCACCGTCGGATCGAAGTTGTCGCAAATATCCTGATACTGTTCTCGGATAAATGCCTCCTGCAGGGCAACCTCTCGTCGTTTGAGCCCCTCAATCTCCAAAGCGTACTCAGATAACGCAGTACAATCTTTTAGAAGATGCGTAAAGCGCACCTGCTGGGCAGCGGAAGCATTGTTCACGACGATACTCATTGAAGCCTCGTTTGGGTCGTCGTCTCTCTCAATCATATAGATAGAGGCTTGCTGATCATGAAACT
>NZ_LWFT01001357.1:0-1101 GCF_001635105.1 Oleiphilus sp. HI0079 | reverse complement strand
CCACAAAGCCACAAGTTTGCAGATTTGGCTGGTGCGTCGCCAGTAGGTACTTCGCTTGCAACGTTCTCTGGCCAGTTTAACAATGGCAACATCGATATTCTTCCAATGGTTGCTTTGGGCTATAACGTATTTGAGCTTTACCACGGTCTTGGCGAGAATGGCGGCATCATCGACGAGAAACTTCTTTACGGTATGATGCAGATGATTTCTCACAAAGATCGTTTCAGCCCTGACTTTGGACAGCAGATGCGTGAGTACATTCTTAACCGTCTACCCGATATCAACAAGATGGTGAAAGATGCGGAAGCAGAGATTCCTTCTAAGTACTGGATCAAAACCGACGAGGCAACGAAGGCTGCGCTAGAGAAGTTCCGCGGAGAGATTCGATCTGAGCTTCGTAACGAAGGTGTTCTGGATCCTAAAGCGTTAAGCTTGTTGTGGAAGATCCGTTGTTCTGTAGATCCTTCTCGCGGAGAATGTTCTGCACCTAAAGAAGAGCGTTTCTAAGTTTTACGTAATTCTTGTGAGAAAGCCGGCTTAATAGCCGGCTTTTTTGTTTTTATCTGCGCGGAAAGATTTAGCCGCAGCGCAAAATAAATTATACTTTTCACCCCTTTTTTAAGTGCACATAGGCAGATGTCCGAATCCCTCATCCAGGTTAGTGAGCTTCATTGCGAGCGCGATGATCGCGTCTTATTCGAAGGGCTTTCATTTAATCTTTGCGCAGGGGAGCTCGTACACGTTAAGGGCGTGAATGGCGCTGGTAAAAGCACGCTTTTACGTTGTCTGGCAGGTTTATATAGCGGTTATAGCGGAACGATAGAGCGTTCCCAGATGGCTCGATCGACAAAGTATTTTGGCCATAAAATCAACGTGAAACGGAATCTAACAGCTTCAGAGAATTTGGAGATGTATTCTTTGTTTTGCGAGGCGCGCCAGATTGATAATTTAGGTGCGTTAGCGGAGGTCGGACTCGCTGGGTATGAGCATGTTTTATGCAGCGATATGTCCGAAGGGCAGCGCCGCAGAGTTGCGCTGGCTTCAATCCTCACTTCAGGTTCAAAGGTCTGCCTGCTTGACGAGCCTTTTGCTTCTTTGGAT
>NZ_LWFT01001356.1:0-1345 GCF_001635105.1 Oleiphilus sp. HI0079 | reverse complement strand
CAGGGAATTCAAATCGGTACACGTGCTCGTTTTCAACCTGAGAACGCCCACCCACCATATGGCGAATATGCAATTTAGCCAGTTCATTATCCGTTAAATCACTCACCGGATAACCCTGCTCTTCGAGCTCTTCAACAAGCTGCAAACGCTCACCATCGACACCCGAGGTCTGTACACCTACAAAAATCTGCGCTTCATAACCATCTGCGTAACGGTAGTTAAACTCAGTGATATTACGCCGGTGTAAGGCTTTAATAAACCTTTTATAGCTGCCAGGTTTCTCCGGTAGCGTCACTGCCAAGATCGCTTCGCGCTTTTCGCCAATTTCCGTTCGCTCTGAAATGTAACGCAAACGATCAAAATTCATATTTGCGCCAGACACGACCGTTAACAAGTTCTCACCCTGAACCCCGGTTTGCTCAACATATTTTTTCAGGCCTGCCACACCAATCGCGCCAGCAGGCTCCGCAATGGCGCGGGTATCGTCAAAGATATCTTTTATCGCTGCGCAGATCTCATCGGTACTCACCGTGATCACATCATCGACATGATCCTTACAGATATCAAACGGCAATTTCCCGATCTGGCGCACAGCCACTCCATCAGCAAAAATACCCACCTGATCTAGCGTAACGCGCTTACCGGCTTTTTTCGCAGCTAACAAACAAGCCGCATCCTCAGGCTCTACGCCGATCACCTTAATTTCAGGGCGCAGATATTTAATGTATGCAGCCATCCCCGCAATAAGGCCCCCGCCACCGCAAGGAATAAATACCGCATGCGCTGCGTCCGTGTGCTGCTTTAGCAACTCCATTGCAACCGTTCCCTGACCGGCTATCACGTCTTCATCATCGTAAGGAGGGATGTAAATCAAGCCTTTCTCTTTTACTTGCTCTTGAGCATAGGCTGACGCCTCGTCAAAGGTGTCGCCAACAAGCACCACTTTCGCACCACGCGCTTTGACCGAACTGACCTTAATTTCCGGCGTCGTTTTTGGCATTACGATCGTAGCTTTGATACCCAGTGTCTTCGCGGCTAATGCCAAGCCCTGCGCATGATTACCCGCAGAGGCAGCAATCACGCCTTTCGCCTTATCGATATCGCTAAGCTGTCGAACGCGGTTGTATGCGCCGCGTAGTTTGAACGAAAACACAGGCTGCAAATCTTCACGCTTCAAAAAGATCTCATTGTTAAAACGCTGCGAAAGACTTCTCGCAGGCGTTAAAGGTGACTCAATCGCCACGTCATAAACCCGCGCATCTAGAATTTTCTTAATATAGTTGTTCAGCATAAATAACTCGTTTCCGCAGCAATATTTTGGGCTCAGCCCGCGTTCAGCACTCAA
>NZ_LWFT01001355.1:0-904 GCF_001635105.1 Oleiphilus sp. HI0079 | reverse complement strand
TGAGCAAACGTTTTGTTTCGGTCATCTTTCTTAATTTCAACTTCGACGCGGTCACCAGGAAGAACCCTGAGCATCTCCGCAGGGGGAAGAAATACGTCTCGCCCACTATCTAACGTAACGAATCCGAATTTTTGTCCGGTACCTTTGACTCGACCTAATTGCAGATTTCGACTTGCTTTGATGTCGCTTTTTAGCTGCTTTAATTGATCTAAGGCATCTAGTTTAAGCATGCTTTTACCTTTGAGGTCTTACGCAGACCGAATGTTGAAGTTAAGTAGTGAGGGTTGTTGAAAATAGGATATTACTTTATCAGTGACAAAAACTCATTTCGCGTTGCCTCAGATTCGCGAAACGTTCCCAGCATTACCGAGCTGAGCATGGAAGAATTCTGCTTTTCGACACCACGCATCATCATACACATATGTTGAGATTCAATGACGACTGCAACCCCTCGCGCATTTGTTACTGACATCACAGCATCAGCAATCTGTTTCGTTAGGTTTTCCTGTATCTGTAGTCGTCTTGCGAACATATCAACAATACGCGCGAACTTGGATAAGCCCAGCACCTTGCCACTAGGTAGGTATGCGATATGACACTTACCGATAAACGGCAACAAATGGTGCTCACATAAAGAATAGAGCTCTATGTTTTTAACAAGGACCATTTGGTCATTGTCCGATTCGAAAATCGCTCCGTTGACGATATTTTCCAGGTCCTCATGATAACCTTTGGTTAAGAAGTTCATAGCCTTTGCTGCACGCTGCGGTGTATCGCGTAAACCTTCTCTTTGAGGGTCTTCGCCAAGCCCTCTCAAGATGGCTTCATAATGTGCAGAAATATCTTTATTCATAATCTTTACCGGTAGGTCTCGTGCCTTGGGCGGCACAATCTAACACGCAGG
>NZ_LWFT01001354.1:0-945 GCF_001635105.1 Oleiphilus sp. HI0079 | reverse complement strand
CGCAACAGCTTCAAGAATTCTTGTCGATAGACCTAGGGTATCAAAGCTCATTGGCGATCTCTTAGTTAGGTAAGCAAAGGTTCCGATTACAATTGAGGGAAATCGGAGGAGAGCAATTTCTGCGCAGTATATAGAGTGTTGGCGCGATACGGTACTTTTATCGATTAGAAACTCGTAGAAGCATTTGAGGAGAATTCATTGCGCTCTTCGATGACAGATTGTTTTTTTATGATCCATCTTCCCAGGTCGGGATAGGTAGATAAAAAGCTGCTAAAGCAGCTTTTTATCTCAAAACGTATTAATTATGAGCTAGGGATTAGCCCGCATAGCAACCCTGATTAGAATTTGGCTGAAACCCAAACCCAGGCCTTGTCAGTATCGACTTTGCCAAAAGCCGCATCTCCTGCCGAGTACATTGCATACTTCAAACCACCCGAATAGGTATCATTGAATTTCTTAGCGGCAAGCAGATCAACTTCCGTACCAAGATCATCAGAACCTCCATTGCTCACGTCGGCAGAAAAATCATGATAAATAGCAGCAAGCTTAATACCCGAGACCTTCGTTCCTACACTCACATACAAATCTTCAAGCCCCTGATCAGGCGTGCCTAGAAATTGGTCAGCCCAGCCATTGAACTTATGCAAGGTAGCCAAGGGTGTCGAGAAACCATAATTTCCCTCGTCTGAGCCCAGCGACTCGAAACCAAGCTTCGCGGTAATTCCACTAACAGATGCGCCAAGTTCAAGGGCCAGATAATCAGCGTCTAGATCAGCGGAACCTGCTTCAGATTTTTCCTGCGTGGCATATTCAGCGGCATATAGAATAGTCACATCCTCTGACGCAGGCTTTTTACCAGCAAACCTTAAACCATACGTATCGAGACTATTGTCGATGTTTTGGTCCACCTCTAATAGATATGCATAAGCACTAAGCTTACCCAAA
>NZ_LWFT01001353.1:0-1026 GCF_001635105.1 Oleiphilus sp. HI0079 | reverse complement strand
TGAATGGATGATGTCACCGCTGAGTTGCCAATATTCGCGTTCACTTTTGTACGAAAGTTACGACCAATAATCATTGGCTCTGTTTCAGGGTGGTTAATGTTGTTTGGAATTACCGCCCGGCCGCGTGCGACTTCATCTCGAACAAATTCAGGTGTAATAATCTTTGGAATCGATGCGCCAAAGCTTTGTCCCGGATGTTGCTGTGCAATGGCCTGGTCTAGCTCATGCTCTTGTAAAGCGAGGTTTTCACGAATCGCAATGTATTCCATTTCTGGTGTAATAATCCCTTTACGCGCGTAGTGCATTTGCGAGACATTTTGGCCTGCTTTTGCCTTGCGCGGCTGACGCTTGTATTCAAAGCGGAGGCCTTCTAGCGTCAGGTTTTGATCACGAACATTTGCATACTCAGAGCTAAAGCCTTCAAGTAACTCTGTATCATTACGCTCAAGAATCCACTTTTCTCTTAAGGGACTTAATCCAAGCCGTACATCAATTTCTTTATTCGGGTCGGTATAAGGGCCAGAGGTATCGTAAACACGAACAGGCGCATTTGGCTCTTCCGTACCGTCCTGCAACTTAGTTGGCGTCAACGCTATTTCACGCATCGCAACCTGAATATCGTCACGACTGCCTTTGACATAGATCTTTGTAGAAGCAGGAAAAGGCGTAGTCGAAAGCTCGTCTACTTTTGCGGTTTTACTGATGTTTGCGTCGGTGATTTTTGCCGCTTTGGCCGGGCTTTGTGATTGTTCGCTCATGCGCACTCCGTGTTGAGGTAGAGTACAGTGCGGGCGAATTACGAGAGGTAGAAATCGAAGCAAGCACACTGTTCCCTACGCTGGTATTAACCATATCAGGTTCAACGGGTCCTGCCTTTTGCACTAATAGCTCGATAGGCTGGCAGTCTCAGCTTTTATACGACCAAAAGCTCCCCGACAGATTGATAGAGTGTATGCCTGCATAACTAAGAACGCAATTACCAAAACGAAAAACGGAGCCGAAGCTCCGATAAACTGAAAACGACAA
>NZ_LWFT01001352.1:0-991 GCF_001635105.1 Oleiphilus sp. HI0079 | reverse complement strand
CGACCAATCTTACTTCGTTCTTTCGCGAGTCTCATCATTTTGATTTTTTAACGAATAACGCGTTACCCGATTTGCTGAAAGGTAACAACGGCAAAATTCGGGCTTGGTCTGCGGGTTGCTCTACCGGTGAAGAACCGTACTCTATCTCATTAACATTAAACGAATTTTTGCCAATGAAAGCGTGGGACATAAAGGTTCTTGCCACGGATTTGGATTCGAACGTGTTACAAAAAGCATCGCAAGGTGTATACGACATCGAGCGTGTCGAGTCGTTGAGTAAATCGGTCAAAAGCAAGTGGTTTCTATTTGATCGAAATCATAAGGATATCGCTAAGGTGTCCCCGTCTTTGCAGCAGCTAGTCCGGTTTAAGCGCTTAAATTTGCTTGAGGCTTGGCCCATGCGAGGCCGTTTTGATTTTATCTTCTGCCGCAATGTCATGATTTATTTTAATGAAGAAACACAAGTTCGATTGCTCAACCGTTTTGCCGATATTCTTAATCCGGGTGGCTATCTTTTTATTGGTCACTCTGAAAGCCTTCACTCTGTTGCATCTCGCTTCAATTCGCTCGGCAAAACAATCTATCAGTTGAAGGGCTAGACAATGCAACCTGCTGCCGTAAGTACCGGCCCCTTGCCGCTTCCAGAACCGGGTTTTGAGCATGTTAACCGTTATTGGGATAGACGGATGAACATGCCTGCAGCAAAGATTCTGCCAGGCGAGTTGTATGTCAGCCGGCATGGCGAGCTGATTTCGACAGTGCTTGGGTCATGTATTTCTGCTTGCATAAGAGACCGGCAACTTGGTGTTGGCGGGATGAATCACTTCATGCTTCCGCAGGAGGGCGAGCACTCAACAGATAGTTGGGGTGGAGATGTTGCATTGGCATCACGCTACGGAAATTGGGCGATGGAGTACCTAATAAACGAGGTGCTTAAAATGGGTGGTAGCCGCAGAAATCTAGAGGTTAAGGTCTTTGGTGGCGGTAATGT
>NZ_LWFT01001351.1:0-1309 GCF_001635105.1 Oleiphilus sp. HI0079 | reverse complement strand
AAACACGCAGTTTGGTGCGAGTGCAATGGATAAACTGAAACAGGAGGCGATTAGCGCATACGAGCAGTTTTCTTCGCAAGATGGCTTTTCAGATAAAAACAGCCAGCAAGCCCGAGAGCAGGGCGGCAATGAAGAAGATGGTATCGAAGCGGGTTTTCGAGAGATTCTGAAAAAATTAAAACAAGCACGAGATTTATTAGAAGCCAAGGCTCGTTTTGAGGATGACAGAGAGAGCTTGGAAGTGCTGGAAGACGTGAAGCGTATTGAAAATGCGGTAGTAACAGAATTAGCGCAGTTTGATTCCTCCAACATGCCGTCTTGAACCAATGCCTGGAAGCGCTTCTCATTCGGACTATTCGTCTTATGTCCGGATAGTGTTTTAAAGGGAGGGAAGCGCCCTCACGTTAAAATAATCGATCGAGCTCGTTATGAATTAGCACCACGCATTGTGAAGCGAAGAGCATTCTAGGGCCAAGATTGAGTTTCTCGGTGCCGTATCGCTTTAGCGTGTTGTAGCTCTTTTTTGGCATTGGGATATGGTCGGTAAGAATAAAGCAGGGATTGGGTTTGAACTCGACCTCTCGTATTGATTCGCCCTTGATGTCCATCATGTAAAGCGCATGCTCTTCGGCTAGTTCCTTGACCAAACGCTCGAAACTAAGTGTTCGAACGCGCAGGCCCGGTTCGACCTGTTTCTCTTGCTCTTTACGCATGCCCACCGAAACACGAAGTGCCCGAGCGACTTTTTCCAATAAGGCTGCCTCGTGAAAGCCGCCAATGTTAGAAAGCTCTTCTGCAGTAAAGGTGACGGTGCGTGAGAAGTCCGCGGTGCTCTCTAAAACTACGTGGACGATCACGTTGTCTCGATGTGACTGGGCAACAAACATCGCATTCATCAACGTGTGCGCAATAATCTCGGTGTGGGCATCGAGTCCTACTTCAGCCAAAAAGGCATCGGGATCAGTGGGTGCCGCTCGGGCTCTAAGAACAAAGGTCGTGGTCATTACATTACGTGTTTAGATGAACGTTCCGCGATTATATCTTAATGGTCTAGTGCTTCGCAGTTATATATCGATTCTTGCCATTTTGGGTCGAGCCGCTTCATGGTAAAGCCGTTTTCGTTGATTACGTTTGGTAGCGGACTGTTACAAAACATTGCAACATCGCCATCATGGCGGCTTTTTTCTGTTCTAAGCTTTGCTCAATATTTATGTGACGTCTGTCACAAAAGATGTTTGATGGGATCAGGGAAGGAAGGTTATGGAGATACGCATGGTAGAGCGCCGCAACGACAAGACACGCGAGAACA
>NZ_LWFT01001350.1:0-27319 GCF_001635105.1 Oleiphilus sp. HI0079 | reverse complement strand
ATTCAATTGAGCACTAAATAAAATATGGTCAGATTTACCGCTTTTATTATAGTTGAATGGCTGAATATCACTTAGAACTATAATGATTTTTTTGTTACGACAATGCGGTTGATGCTGCCCGTCGCGACGCAGCGTCTGCTTTTGCTGTATGTTTCGAAGAGTTGACCAAAATCAACGTAGGCGGTTTCGTTTCTTTATAGAGTGAGTGCCATTATAAAAACCGTGCTTCAAACGAGGATAAAGCATTGAGTCATCACCCGGATTTAGATCAAGTAGTAGATAGTGTCGTAGAGGCACTCGACAAAAATATCGTTATGGGTATTCCGTTGGGCATTGGTAAGCCTGCGCAGTTCGTCAATGCCTTGTACGCCAGAGCCAAGAGAGACCCTAGCATTAAACTGCGTATGATTACCGCCTTATCTCTGGAGCGGCCTAAGCCTTCGCCAGGTCTTGAGGCTCGATTTCTGGAACCGGTTTTTGAACGTCTTTTTGATGGCTATGTGGGTCTCGATTATGTCGAAGATCTTAAGAAGCAGCAGATTCCAGACAACATCCAATTATGTGAGTTTTTCTTTAAATCCGGCAGCATGCTGAAGAATAACTACGCACAACAGCATTATATATCGAGCAACTACACGCATGTTGCGCGCGATATGATCGATCAGGGCGTCAATCTGCTCGTGCAACAAGTCAGTAAAGGCGAGTATCAAGGCGCTGAATATTTGTCGTTGAGCAGCAATACGGACGTGACAGTCGATATTCTGCCTTTGATAAATGAAGAGCGCAGCAAAGGGAAGACCATCAAATTGGTTGGTATGGTTAATTCGCATCTCCCCTTTATGCTCAATGATGCGTTGGTCAGGCTCGATGCCTTCGATTATCTCATTGATAACGAAGCGTTTTACACACCGCTTTTTTCTCCACCCAACATGCCTGTCACACCGGTTGATTTTGCGATCGGTATGCATGCCAGCGCGTTGGTGAAAGATGGTGGAACGCTGCAAATTGGTATTGGTTCGATGGGAGACGCCATCGTTTATGCCTGCTTGCTAAAAGATAGAGACAACACGCTATACAACGAAGCGCTCGATGCTTTGGGCGGTAAAAACTACCAAGAATATATTGATCGTATCGGTTCGCGTGAAGGCTTCTCAGAGGGGCTTTATGGCTCGAGCGAGATGTTCGTTAATGGTTTTCTTCACCTGATTCAAGGCGGTATTGTTAAGCGTAAAGTTTATGGCGATGTGCATATTCAAAGGCTCATTAACGAAGGACGCATGGCAGAGGATATCAAGCCGGAGCATTTGGACAATTTAATCGAGTCCGGCTTTTTTGGCGATGTCTTTCATGCAGGAGATGTGGTTCGTGCTAAGCGTTTTGGCATTCTTAATGACCGTGTTGACTGGATCGATGGTCAACTAACAATTGATGGTGCAGCAGTCGGTGATCGAACGCGGGATGACCAAACCATTGAGCTTGTGAAAGAACGCGGCTTGGGCGAAAAATTACGCGGCGGCATCATTATGCATGGTGGTTTCTTCCTTGGGCCCAAAGATTTTTACCAAGCCTTGCACGCGATGAGTGACGAAGAAAAAGAGCTGATTTGTATGACCGGTGTTGGGCACGTGAATCAGCTGCTGATTGATGAGGATTTGGTGGTGGAACAGCGCAAACAAGCGCGTTTTATCAATACCGGCCTGATGGCGACACTCAATGGTGCAGTGGTGTCGGATGGGCTTGATGACGGTAAGATTGTCTCGGGCGTTGGCGGGCAATATAACTTTGTATCGATGGCCCACTCTCTGCCCGACGCACGCTCTATATTGCTGGTGCGGAGCACGCGCACTAGCAAGGGCGAGGTGATGTCGAACATTGTTTATAACTACGGGCATATCACCATTCCTCGCCACTTGCGCGACACGATTATTACGGAATACGGCGTTGCGGATATTCGCGGTAAGACCGATGCAGACGTGATGAAGGCGATGCTGAATATCGCGGATTCACGTTTTCAGGAAGAGTTGCTCTCTAAAGCCAAGCAGGCGGGTAAGCTGCCGGAAGACTATGTGATTCCTGAGCCATACCGCAACAACCTTCCAGATCGAGTTAATAATACGATTGATGGTTACCGTAAACATGGGCACTTTCCAGCGTTTCCGTTGGGCACCGACTTTACAGAACAGGAGTTGCAAATTGGCGCAGCATTGAAGCACCTAAAAGCCCTGCAAAGCGATAAGCTGTCTTTGTTCAAAACTATGTTTAAAGCGTTTACCGAAGGTGATCACGAACAGCAAGCCATGCCCTTTCTTGAGCGCATGAAACTGGTCGAAACCAAAACCAAGAAAGAAGAAGTAGAGAAAAAATTACTGATTCACGAGTTGATCGAAGCGGGACTGATTAAATAGCCCCGCCTCCTTCGGATTTGAATACGTATAAGAAAAAAGCCACTCACTTGAGTGGCTTTTCACTACTTGATGCGCATATAGAACGACGGCGTGGGCTTTTTGCCAAGATCTAAATAAACGCCTAGGTATTGGGTCACATGCCATGTAACTTAGTGGACTTACCCAAAGGTCTTTTTTCTGGCATGATGCGCGGCGTCGACTCTAGAGGCTTACATCATGTCAGAACCGTTACCACCTTGCCCTTCATGCAATTCCGAATACGTCTACCAAGATCAGAACATGTTGATTTGCCCCGAATGTGCGTATGAGTGGGATCCGAACCAGGCTGATGAAGACGCGATTCACCTTAAGGATGCCGTGGGCAACGATTTGGCAGAGGGTGATAAAGTCACACTGATTAAAGACCTAAAAGTGAAAGGATCATCGACCGTATTGAAAGTGGGCACCAAAGCGACCATTAAACGTTTTGTTGATGGTGACCACGACATCGACTGTAAGGTTGATGGCGCGGGTGCGATGATGCTGAAGTCGAAGTTTGTGAAGAAGTCCAATTAGGCGCTGCGTTGTAAAACACGGCATTCACTGAACCAATTAACTGACCTCAATTATCTAAATTTTAGAGGGCAGAGAGAGAAAGATAGATCTCATAAAGACGAGTACCAAGGAGTATCACGAAGTATGTGGATTGAAAAACTAAAAGCGAAAATCCATCGCGCTACGGTTAAAGACGCCAATCTTAATTACGTTGGTAGTATCACGATTGACCCTTTGCTGCTCGAAGCAAGCGGCATTGAAGAGCACGAGAAGGTGCAGGTGGTCAACATCAATAACGGCGCTCGGTTTGAAACGTACGTGATACTTGGTGAAAAGGGCTCTGGCCAAATTTGTCTCAATGGCGCCTGCGCACGACTTGCTCAGGTTGATGATAAGATTATTATTATTGCCTACTGTTACCTTGATGCGAGCGAGAGCCAGCAACATGTGCCAAAAGCGGTGTTTGTCGATGATGGGAATTCGATTACTTCTATAGAGCCTAATCGTTAACCTTCGTCGCGCACACGCGCAGTGATCAGCCACTAAAAAGCGATACAAAAAAATAAGAAACGAAGAGGCGAGAACATGAGTTCAGTGAATTTTCGAGATTATTTGAGTAAAGAGGAACTTACTCAATTGCGCACCGCCAATGATGTGCGTGCACTATGGATGTTTGTGTTCAATTGGCTCGTCATTATCGGCTGTTTCGTTGTGCTCGCTTCGTCGCTGCATTGGGCCTTGAAGATCGTTGCCTTAGCGATTCTTGGCGGGCGGCAACTTGGCCTAGGTATTCTACTGCACGAATGTTCGCATCAGGCATTTTTTAGTACGGTGCGTTTGAACCGTTTTGTTGGGCACTGGTTTGCTGGCATGCCCATGCTGATACCATTTGATTTTTATCGACCTTATCATTTAAAGCATCATGCCAAAACCGGAACGGATGAAGACCCGGATCTAGGAAATATCGCGCAATACCCAGTTACTAAGTCCAGCTTTTTGCGCAAGATCTTGCGCGATGCATTCGGCCTTTCTGGAAGTAAGATGCTCTACGGCGTATTGTTCTTTGTGTTGCCTGGTCGTCAGGGCAGCACTGTGTCGCTTGGCACAAACGAACAAGAAGGCGCTTACAATCAATCTGGATTGAAAAATTATACGCAGGTACTGTTGTGTCATGGCGCGATGATCGCGGTGTTTTACGGAGTCGGTCAGCCGTTGTTGTATGTGTACTGGTGGGTGGCGTTTATCTTTTTCTACCCATTCATTGTGCGCTTGCGTCAGATAGCTGAGCACGGCGCGATGCCCGCTTTTGCATCAGACGATGTAAGAGATACCACGCGGACGACGATTGCGCGATGGTGGGAGCGAGCGCTCTTTGCACCAAATTATGTGAATTACCATTGCGAGCATCATTTTTTGCCTACGGTGCCGAGCTATCACTTGCCAAAAATGCATGCTTTATTAAAGGCGCGAGGGTTTTATCAAGATAAACCAGAAGCGCTTATTGAGCGCGGCTATCCCGAGATCGTGCGCATTGCGAGCAGCGCAAGCTAGAGCCTTAATTCAGAACGCTGTTTGGGCTAGTGCTTGCCCTGAACAAAGCGAAACGAAGCGGTGTCTTTACCGCCGTGTTTTGATCGATACAGAGCTTGGTCTGCGCGATCAATAACCGAGAGCTCTGTATCACCGATGGTTGAGATTGTGCTGCCAATGCTGACCGTCAGCGGTTTTTGCAATCCAAAGTCATGTAAGCGTACCGCTTGCAGAAGTTTTGCTGCGATGATCGGTAAGGCGCCCTGATTGGTTTTGCTGGTTATGACGATGAACTCCTCTCCGCCCCAGCGTCCTGCGAAGTCAATTTCTCGAATACTGGAGCGAATAAGCGCAGCGAGCTCTGTGAGTATGCGGTCGCCCTCTAAATGCCCAAGTGTGTCATTCACGTGCTTAAAGTCGTCAATGTCGATGAGCAGTACCGCAAAAGGGCTCATTTCACGCTTTTGTCGTTCGAGTTCTATTTTAATAAACTCCTTAATTCGATAGCGATTCCATAGGCCTGTAAGGGCGTCTTTTCTGTAGAGTTCTTCCAGTTCTTTTGCGTGCTTCTCCAAATAGGCCTCATTGAGTGTTTTCTCAAGATTGAGTATCGCTACCATGAAAAGAACAATGGAGAATGCGGCGGCAAAACTTTGTAACTGCAAAAGGCTAATCCACGGAACGTCGCTTGAAAAAGGACCATGAGAGAGCCATGTCGCGACGATGGCAAAGCTAAGCACGCTAGCTTGCACCGTGAAGATCAAGCGCTGGCCATATCGAAAAAGTAGCGCAAACAGCATGGGCAGAAGAAGAAATATGGCGTAATCGATGTGTCCCGGGAAGTGGATGACATCGAATACAATAGCAATCACAAGCAGGCTGTAGGCGGCAGCGGCGATAAGAGCGACGAGGGAGTGCATGCCAAAATGTCGTTCTGGATAAAGCCATGACAGCAGGAAAGGGGTAAATGTGAGAACGCCCGCGCTATCGCCCATTAGCCACGTTACGAAAACATGATTGAACTGCGATGTGCTGATATGACCAAATAGCCAAAGTCCACCGACACCGAAAAGGGCGCTACATAAAGGGCCCAGCAAGGCGCCAAAGCCCAAAAAATATAACAGTGACTGATGGGATTTTAGGATGCGACTGGTTCCGGCGTAACGACGAATTAACTCAGCGGCAACAATTACGCATATAACGTCGCCGATGCCATTCATCGTTGCGGACGCAACGGCATTCAACGTGGCCTCAATCGAGTCGAAGGAAATATAAGCCCAGATATTTCCAAAAAACGCCCCAAAGAACACGCCGGGCCAGATAGATGGACCAAAGCGAAGCGCTAGCGCGAGCATCACTCCAGAAGGGATCCAAACGGGTGTCACATTTGAAGGTTCGATTGCGAATAGTTGGCCAAGCCGAGCACAAGCGATGTAAATGGCCGCAACAGCGATGACCTCCAGAATTCTTACATCTTTGAGCCAGCGTTGTTGCGCGAACTTCAGGCGCAGGCTTGCAGTGTTCTCGATCATCCATCCGCTCCGGCAACGTATTATTGGATTTTTGTCGTTACATTTGAGCCAAAATGCTCTTTAAGCATTGCGCTATTAGAGCATGTTTCACTCAAGCCCTGTATCGTTAGCGCTTGAGCTAGATCACTTACTTTGAGGTTTTAGAGAAAGTGCTTTCTTTATGATGCGTGGAATTCACTGACAGCGTGGCGGAGGCAGCCTATCAATCTTTGTTGTGGATTAATCGGGATAGGCACGCTGTATCTCAAGAAGTTTTGCTTCATTCTCGAACAGTAGATCAACCAACTCTGGCTGAAATTTAACGCCATTCATTTCCACAAAGAACTTTCTTACATCTTCAATATCCCAAGCGTGTTTATAGCTGCGCTTGTTGATCAGTGCATCAAATACATCTGCGAGGGCTGCAATTCTGGCAAAGATGGGGATGTTTTCGCCTGCGATGCCTTTGGGATAGCCTGAGCCATCCCAGTTTTCATGGTGACCGACGGAAACAACGGCCCCGGCGCGCAGTACTTCCAGCTCCGATGAGGCTAGAATGTCGTGCCCGATTTGGGCATGCGTTTTCATGGTTTCCCACTCCTCTGGAGTGAGTTTGCCTGGTTTGTTGAGTATGTGATCCGGAATCGCAATTTTGCCAATGTCGTGTAATGGCGCTGCTTTATACAAGATTTTAACATCATGGCGATCTAAGCCGTAGGCCTCGCCAAGAACCTTACTGGTTAAGGCCATCCTTTTAACGTGATTGCCCGTTTCTTTGGAGCGGTTCTCAACCGCATCAGTCAGAGCAAGTGAATCAAATTATGGCGACGCATCAGCGTTTGTGTCTCAGGGCATTGGCAATGCTAGGTTAAATACCGGTGTTGCTATTACGCGCCAAGGTGATCAAGACCTAGCATACAACTATACGTCACCGTACGATGGTCTTCAGTATGCAAGTGAGCGTGCCTACGATTATAAAGACGTGAGCGTGTTTTCAACGGTATCCGGAGAAATTGCTGAAAGCACCCGATACAAGTTGACGGCTTACATCGATGATTATCAGGCCGAGGGATTTCCGGGGCAGGGCACGCAATTTTTCGCGCGCTTACCAGCCAGCTTTGATTTGCAATCGGTCAGTTTAACTGAAGACAAAGATGTCACTGATCAGGACTCTCACTTCTGGCTAGGTGCGGTTGATGTCGCGCATGACATAGGCACCGCCGTTTCATTAGAAGCAAAACTTTATCATTGGAGCTCGGAGCAAGAGTGGATGTTTGATAACTCGCGTTATCCCACTTCTCTCACCACACTGAGCAACGTCACTCTGCCATGTCGAAATGCCACCAACGCCAGCCCAAACCCAATCTATTGCCCACATGAGCTGACGCAATCGAACGAAGAGCATCGCTCTGGTTTGCATGTGTACGTAAAATCGCGGGAGCGCCATTACGGAACCCAATGGGCGTTTGGCTTTGGGCGAGATCGTTTGAAGATAGAACGTACTGACTTCAAAAGGGTGGATGCCAATGGCGGCGTTTTGCTCGATCAGGAAAACCCGTATTTGGGCTCTCGAAGAACAATCGATTTTGCACTTTTTCAAGCAAAAACGGGCTTTGTAAATGACCGATTCCAACTTGTATATGGTTTGCGTGCTGATTCCTATTCTGACCTAGATACGCACTTGTCGCCTCGGCTAGGGGCTGTCTATCACGTGAGCGAGCGTTATACGACCAAACTCTTGTACGGTCATGCCTACCGTGCGCCTACGGCAATTGAAAGGCTAGGCTCTGTTCAAGGGATTGACGCAAACTCCGAGATTGAGCCGGAGATCATTGATACCTTGGAGTGGGTCAATGCTTTTTATGGGCAAACCTATTCTTTGGAGGCGACCCTCTTTGCCAACCAATGGAAAGACGGAATTGTGCTTGTGCCAACGACGCCGCCGCTCAATCAATATGTCAATACTGGGCGCAATGAATCTTATGGCGTTGAATTTGTCGCGCGACGCCAAATTGATCAGCTTAGGCTCGAAGGCGTGGCGAGCTTTGTGGATAGTACCAACAAAGAAGCAGATACCGACTATGTGGCGTTTCCTTCATGGATATTAAATTTGGAAGGCGGATATCGCTTTGTGGATGCGGATCTGGAGCTGATTTTAAAGCAACGTATCATGCTCGACTACGCAGAGGGCGATTACTTGGGTGCCGCAAAGCCTGACAGTGCAGACGATTACTATCGAACAGATTTGAGTTTGGTTAAAGGGCTTGATTTCTTTGGCATGAGTGGAGATCACTCTGCGTTTTTGCAGGTCTACAATCTATTTGATCAGGACAATGTTATTCCGTCTCTATATAACTCGGAAGGAGGCTTGTCGGATCGGGGCATCGGCCTTGATGTTGGGTTGAGCTTCGAGTGGTGAAGCGAGTCAAATAATCGGTCGAAATATCATTGCGGGCATGCTTTTTTCTACAGGTCGGTTGATGTAGTCTTACCTCCAAAGGACAAAAGAGACAGGGAAATCCGTACCTAGGCCTGTTTGTCTTTCGCGCAAATCCCAAGGATAAGGAATTACCGCAATGCCGCTTCAATGCTTATTCAAAAGAGCATGCATCCTCTTTGTTGTCAGCCTTTCTTCCGGGTGTGCGGTTACTTCTGTTTTTAATCCCTACCCCAGTCAGGCACAAGAGTATCGAGCGGCAATTAGCGGCAGTGCGAATACCGAGACCGTATTGAAAAGTTTAGACAGTGATCGGACGAGCGCCGATGCCATGCTATATATGATGGAGCGTGGCAGGGTGGCGCAGGTTGCCGGTAAGTTCGAACAAAGTCAGGCAGACTACCAGCAAGTTATTGATGCATTTGAGGCACAGGATCTTGCTGCCACGATTCAAGTATCAAATGCGGGCGCTCAGAGCGCTTCCTTACTCACCAATGACAATGCTATTCCTTATAAAGGCGCAGGTTACGAACGTATATTTGTGCATCACCAACAAGCGCTTAATTATTGGGCGAAGGGAGATCTAGAGGGCGCGGCGGTAGAGTTTCGTAAAGTGGCGCTTGAGCAGCGAGTGCTTGAGCAGCGACATGAGAGCGAGATCGCTGAAGCGCAAGAGAAGGCAAGGGAAAACGCAATAGACATCGACGAAGTGACCCGCCAGTTCCCAGGGCTGGATGAGGTCGCCGGTCAGGTGAAAAGCTCATTTCAAAATCCTTATACTTATTATCACTCGGCAGCGTTTTGGGAGGCGACAGGCGAACTTAACGATGCTCTCGTCGATTATAAAAAAGCGCTTGAGATTAATCCGGGCTCTGAGCTCTTAATCAGCGACGTGGCGCGTGTTTCCAGAAAACAGGGTACCAAGGTTGAAGGCATTGACGGTAACGCGCCTAACAAAGACGAAGGCACAGTGGTTCTGTTGTATGAAGATGGTTTTATCCCAGAGAAAATAGAGACACGATTTAGTTTTCCAAACTTTTCCGATGGCGGTTTGATTACCGTAGCCTTCCCTTATTATGACCCATCGAAGTGGCCAAAAAGCGCGACTCTGAGCGTCTCGGATGATCTGTTCAATGACTTCGGAGAAACTGATCAACTCGTCCAATTTGGTGCGCTTGCCGTAAAAGACCTAAAAGAACGGATGCCTGCGTTAATCACCCGTCAGGTACTGAGGGGAATCGCGAAAAACGAGCTGCAAGCGCAGTCTGGCCAGCAAATGGGATCTGCCGCGCAGTTTATTGCCAATGTTTATAACATTGTATCTGAGAGCGCCGATAGACGAAGTTGGTTGACGATTCCCAATACGGGTCAAGCATTGAGAATAAATTTGAAAGAGGGTAGCCGGGAGCTCACATTGAGAGCGCCGAATACCATGGAGAAGCTAGCATTAGAGGTAAAGGCTGGCAGAACCGTCTTCGTGAGGGTGCTACACGTAGATAGTCGTTTGATTACACAAGTGTTCCCGCTTTAGGCGAGCAGAATTGAAAAAGGAGAAACTGATGAAAAAACATCCTATTTTGGCAGGTGCTTTGATGGGGGTGGTGGTCGTCGGCGTAGCCACATTGGGGGGCTGTGCCGTCTATGAGACTGCGACGGTGTCTTCTGAACCAGATGGATCTGTAAAGCAGCGTATTGTGTCGAATAGCGGTTTTCTGTCTGCGAACCTCGTAATTGAAGACACGAAGATGGGGCAGGCAGGCAACTTGCTGCGCGTGCAAGCAACGATCAAGAACCAGTCTAGTGGCGACATTAATTTTCAATACAAGTTTAAGTGGCTCGACAAAGATGACTTTGAAGTCGCGATTGATGGCAGACCTTGGCAGCCTTTAACGATTACCGGGTACGAGAGCAAGTCCGTTCAAGCTGTCGCACCCAACCCGACAGCGACCAGTTTTCAAATACTGGTTCAAGATTAATACGCATTAGGAACTCAGAAAGAAGGAAAGCATGATGAATAAAGTAAAAGTTTTAGGCGTAATTGCACTATGCATGTTCGTTAGCGCTTGTGCGAATAAAGTGTCATATGGCGATGCGACAGCCGTTGAAACGACCAACACGGATTTCGGCTCCACAGACTTGCAGTCTATTGCGGCCAAAATGGTAGATGACGTACTGTCATTTCCACCTATCGTGCAGATGACTGCGGATCGCCGCCCCGTAGTTTTTGTAGATCGCATTAAAAACAAGACGACGGAGCATATTGATACGGAGTCGATTACGGACTCGATTCAAACCAAACTCCTGCAATCGGGTAAATTCCGTTTCGTAGATATGACTGCGGTTAAGCAAATACAGGAACAATTGGACTTTCAAATGGACAGCGGTATGGTTGACCCAAGTAAAGCGGTTTCCTTTGGTAAGCAAACGGGTGCCGAGTTTATGCTGTATGGCAACTTGGCGAGCATTGTGAAACGTGATGATGATACCAAAGACGTTTACTACAAGTTCACGATGAAAATGGTCAACCTTGAAACTGGCATCATGGAATGGGCTGGTGAAAAAGAGATCCGTAAAACGGGCAGTAAGTCATTCTTGGCACTCTAGGCTAGGGCTGCATTAAGTTTGGGAAATCGCTGAAAAATGGCTGGAGATGAACTCTGGCCATTTTTTTTGGATAAAAATGGAGGTTCGGATGAAAACAGTCTTACTGGCGGTGCTTTGTTTTTCTTTTTTTGTATCAAGCGCTTCTGCCGCGTCGAGTGAGCAGACGGCAACGGGAGTAGCGAAAGACTATGATCAAGCACTCAGTGCTGCATTGTTCAATGCTGTACAGCAAGCCAATGGTGCAAAGCTTAGCAAGGTAGCGTCGATAAAAGCAGAGCTTGATCAGGTTGTTACAGAGTCGACTTCAGGGTCAGGGACAGAGACTTCTACAAAGCTCAATCTTGGTGTTCAGGATCGGATCGTCACCAGCGGCACTAAATATCTTGAATCATACCAGGTAAGCTCGGTGAAGCCGCCTGCTATAGAAGGCGATAATTGGCAGGTGACGGTGAAAGCAATGATTCCGGAGTACGAATCGCTGATTGATGATGCCGGTCGTCCTTCTATTGCTGTCATGCCGTTTCGTTTTTCACACCCTACCTTCGCTGTTCATAATGGTCAGGCGGCAAGCAATAGTTTTCAACTATCGAACCGAATGAAAGACAAGCTTGTGAGTTCGCTAACGCAAACACAATACTTCGTTGTTGTTCAGCGTGCAGACACGAGCTCTTTGAGCAAGGAGTTTTTAAGCGAAGCGGCACTATTAAGCTCTGATGCTGTTTCGGCAGAAGAGGCGAGCCGATTTGGTCGGGTCGTTGGTGCGGATTATATGATGACAGGGCGCATTCATGAATTACGCAGTGAAACAGAAGTAACGGCGTTTTACGGTATGAAGAAAGAGCGTACGGAGGATCAAATCGATATCTCTTTCCAGGTTGTCGAGGTCGCGACGCAGAAAGTCTTATGGGCAGATACAATTACCACAGACTTTGATCGACCAGAGGATGCCGGCGTTAGTGTCACGTTGGACTATGTGGCGAAGTTGGTCACTGACAGCACAATGACACACCTTGATCCGACGTATGTTTCTAAAAGCAATATTGGTGAGCAAGAAGATAAAAAAACAAATGCTCCGGACAAGGGGCGTACCCACTTGAGTGATACCCCAGGCTCGAGCGACGCGCCGATTAAATGGAATTAGGCAAAAAACGGGTGTTGACCAAGGCCGTTTAAAGCCTAGCTTTTGAGGAACGCGATCGTTCCATCGGCCTCTGGATCTTCCATATCATGGAAACATACCACCCGGTTTCGGCCTGAATCTTTGGCTTCGTAAAGCGCAGTATCCGCTTGGGAAACCAGTTGGTCGCCGCTCTGTGTATTTCTAGCACGTAATGACGATACGCCAAAACTTGCCGTAACCGGAATCGCCCTGCCGGCAAATTCGAGATTGAGGTTCTCGATACTGTCGCGTAAATCTTCAGCAATCTGCTTCGCTTGATTTACCGTTGTTTCACTTAACAAGATGATAAATTCTTCGCCGCCGTAACGCGCAGCTAAATCTCCAGAACGGGTGATTCGCTCCATAAAAATCTTGGCGACCTTTTGTAGGCACGCATCGCCCGCTTGGTGACCATGTTGGTCATTAATGCGCTTGAAGTGGTCGATATCGCAGAGAATAATTGAAAGCTGACGCTTGTGTCGGCTTGAACGTCTAAATTCGGTATCGAATGCGGTTTCAAAATGTCGACGATTAGCGAGTTTGGTTAGCGCGTCTGTGGTCGACATGATCTCAAGTTTTTTGTTGACGCTTTCCAGCTCTGTCATCGCTGTTTGCAAATTCAAGGTTCGCTCGGCTACTTTTTGTTCAAGTTTTAGGTTGGCTTCTGCTTTGGCGGTGAGCAACTCATCCTGCGTTTGACGGGCAAAGCGTTCGTGCTCAAGAGAAGACTCCTGAGCCCGAATGCGCATTTCTTTTTCTCGATTAAAACGAGAGGCGAGCGCGAAAGAGAGTAACGAGACTTGAATCAGAATACCGATTTGTCCGGCGTTGTTGGTCCAGAAGTTTGAGGGCAAGAAGCCAAATTTAGTCGCAATCAAAATCGCCACCCCACTAAACGCTGATGTCCATGCTAGGCAGAAGTATTTAGCGAGGCTGTTGCCGCGATAGAGGCTCCAGTAGCCGATGGTTAACGCCGAAAAGCAAGTCACCATACCCATCGCGCTATTCACTCGTACGGTAATGTTGTAAGGGACGATGAACGTCAACGCGAGAAGAACAGCACTCAGTCCAGCGATATAATAAACGAGCTTGTAAATCTTACGGCTGTGCTTTGCCAAATCCAGAGCGCTCATCAGGAAGACAAAGCCAAAAAAGTTGGCTGAGGCAATAAAGACAGATATCGCGTAACTGTTCCAGAGCAGCTGATTCGGCCAGAGATATGCAAACCCATAGCCGGTCAAACTCGCTTGAAACATCAAATAGCTCAAGGCAAATGCCGTGTAATACAAATAGGTCCTGTCTTTCAGCAGGAACAGAAGCGAAAAGTTGTAGATGACCATGATACTAAGCACACCAAACCAAATGCCCTGCATTAAACGTTCGTTGCCATCTGCAATCAGAAAACCCTCTGGTTCCCAGACAAATAGTGTTGCTTCAACCGAGCCCGCAGTTTCAACCCGCAATAAAAACTCGTTCTGACCGGGATTCAATTTAAAGGGAAGGATGAACTTTTGGTGTGCAATAGGTCGCTCTGAAAACGGCCGCTCGTCGCCAACATGATGTTTTTGGAGAACTCGCCGCTCCTCAAACTGGTAAAGTTTAATGCTGTCTAAAAATGCGATCGGGAGTTCAATGAGAATGTCTTGATTGTTGGGCTGTTTATTCTCTAGATTGAAACGAAACCAGTAGGCCGATTGGGTAAATCCAAAGTTAGGAGAAGCATTCTCGATGACATGCCATTCCGCGACAGGCGTATCTAACACCTGCTCGAAGGTAAGCGTATGCTCTGAATCTTCTAGATAGAGCATTTGGGTTCCGATTTTGATTGGGAGAGCTTCATCCACGGAATAGCTTACGCTAGGCACATTTTGCTCCCCCACCGAATGGGCGAGCGGGCTCAAGCAAGCCAAAACAATTGCGAGGCAAGCAAGAGTCAGTGTTTGCATGCATATTCCATTGCATGATGATTTAGTGCGAATGCTATAAAGCAAAGAGTCTATATTCCATTAAGCTATCTATTGTTTGAGTATAGATAATTGCTGCGAAAACCATAGTTGCGAAGTGTAACGACTGTGTGAGAGTTTGTGACAAGAAGGTCTTGTCACGCGCTTTTGACCGTTTTTCACGAGATTTCTCCATGCCCTCGGAGAATTTTCGGGGCATTTAGATAGTTCTCGTTTGCACACATGCTTTAGCGAACCGTTTCTAAGTCGAGTCACTGTTGCATTGGTAGTCTCGGATGCAGCGATATGTTTGGGTCGAACATACGGTTCCACAGCAGAGGCACTCTCGAAAGATCTCGTGCTTCTTCAACACGAGATGCCAATACCGGGAGTACTTGATTGCTTTCAAGGCTCTGCTTCTCGCCGACGGCAAAGTTAAAAACATAACTACCTTCAAGTCCCATGCGTAAGTCGGTCATAACGATTTTATTGTCGCGAATCGCAACGCGATAAAAACCTTTGGTGAACCATTGAAGGCGTTGCACATTCCACTGGTCGCCGATGCTCGAGAGCAGATCCTCACCCTTTGGGTAGCGCCGAAACTCTACGGATTGAGCGTCTTCCCAAACTGCGACATGTGCCACGAAGTATTCGTTATCACTTAAAGCGACAATGCGCCAGATTAAGGTATTGAATGGCATCGGTGTCGTAAGCACTGCATAGACATTGAGATTCTGCTCTACCAACGACTTGGCAATGGTCTCTTTCATTGTCGCTTTAGCGACCAGTGACCAAGAAAGATAGGTCGAGCTGATTAGGAGTGCGGCCACAGAGACAGATCTCGCCCTTGGGCTTTGCCAACCCAAATATGCCGCAATGCCTAATCCGGTTAATAGAGGGAGGGTGTAAGCCGGATCAATAATAAAAACGCTAGAAAGCCCAAAAGGGTATTCGCTGAGGGGCCAGAGCAGCTGCGTTCCATATACCGTAAACGTATCGAGTAACGAGTGCGTCCAGAGAATAGCAAGAATTGTTAGCGCCCAGCGTGTTTTATAAGGTCGAGTCGATGGGTGCAGTTTGAGTGCGAGCCACGTTAATAAGGGAACGAGAAATAGTTGGACTATAAGGCTATGACTAAAGCTTCGGTGGTAGGTAAAGTCTTCGACAACGCCACCAAATGAGATAAATACGTCAAGATCGGGCAAAGTGCCGATTGCTGCGCCCCAAATAGGCGCGAGCTTGCCGATCTTGCGTCCCAACATCGTGTGGCCAACTGCGGCACCCAGTGCCACCTGCGTTAAAGAATCCATATTATTGTTGTATGCCTCATATCTAAGCTTGCCTTGCGCTCTCTTGCGATTGTCTGATTTTTCGCCTGTGTAAGATAGGCCGCGCCCAATTACTTTAGACTACGCAGCATCATCGTTTTAAGACCTATCTTAGGTGTACTTGGTTCCTCGCCTTTTTTGGAATAGGTTTCATCCAGTGCCGGACTCGTTTACTCTGGGTCATGATGCTTCATTAGGTTATGCGCGTCGCTAATCTATCTTACATGAGAACCTGAATGTCTGTTCCTACCCCGCTCAACACAGAGCAAAAACCAGCGCGTTCTTTCAGTGTGCTATTAAAACTTTGGGCTTTTATGCGCCCTTACAAACTGACCCTGATTTTTGCCGGTATTGCTTTGGTATTTACAGCCGGTGTCACTCTCTCAATTGGGCAAGGCGTTCGCGTGTTAGTGGATGATGGTTTAGTCGCGAGTTCTCCTCAAGCACTCACACGAACCGCTCAGGTTGTTTTGCTTTTGTCCCTCTTTATGGCGCTTGGTACGTATGCCCGCTTCTATCTTGTGTCATGGCTCGGAGAGCGCGTGACTGCTGACTTACGCTCTGCCGTGTTCTCTCATTTGGTTGGCATGCACCCCAGCTATTTTGAACTCAACAAAAGTGGCGAGATTATGTCCCGACTCACTACAGATACGAGTTTGCTACAAAATATCATTGGCTCGTCATTTTCTATGGCTTTGCGCAGCGCACTCACCTTTGTGGGATCTCTGATTTTATTGCTCTATACCAACCTCAAGTTGAGTGCGATGGTGCTTATGGGGGTACCGCTCGTTCTGTTGCCCATTGTCTTATATGGTCGTCGTGTTCGGCGACTGTCCAAAGCGAGCCAAGACTCCATTGCCGATGTCGGCTCTTATGCCGGAGAGATTATTCGTAACATCAAAACGGTACAAGCCTTTACCCAGGAGGATCACGAACGTACCGCTTTTGACCGAGAGGTAGAGACGGCATTTGATGTTGCCAAGCGGCGTATCAAGCAACGTGCTTTGTTGATTGCGGCGGTTATTCTTCTTGTATTTGTTGCGATCACTTCGCTTATCTGGGTGGGTGGCAGCGATATGCTGGCTGGTGAGATAAGTGGTGGTGAGCTAGCGGCGTTTATCTTTTATGCCGTAATGATGGCGGGTTCTGTGGCGACCATTTCTGAGGTCTATGGTGAGTTGCAGCGCGCAGTGGGTGCGACTGAGCGTTTGCTTGAGTTGCTCGCTGTTGAAGCAGAGATTCCGTATCGCGCTGAAAACGGAGAACCCAAGGCGGATCGAGTGAGCAGCGAAGCGATTGCTTTACATGATGTCTCGTTTTGTTATCCCTCACGCCCGCAGGTTAAAGCATTGGATACTATATCGCTGACGATTAGGGAAGGTGAGCGTATTGCCTTGGTTGGTCCATCCGGGGCAGGGAAATCAACGGTGTTTGAATTGCTTCAGCGGTTTTATGATCCTGCACAAGGGTGTATTGAGGTATTTGGAAATGACACTCGTCAGCTTTCGACGATGATCTTGCGTCAACATCTGGCTATTGTTCCTCAGAACCCCGTCATGTTTTCTGCAGATGTTGCGTATAACATTGCCTATGGTTCCAATCATGCTACGCAGGAGCAGGTAGTGTTAGCTGCAAAAGCGGCGCATGCGCATGACTTTATTGAGGCTCTTCCGCACGGTTACCAAAGTGATTTGGGTGAGCAGGGAGTGCGGTTGTCTGGTGGCCAAAAGCAACGGCTTGCGATTGCCCGTGCCATTTTGAAAGACCCTAAAATACTCCTGTTGGACGAAGCGACGAGTGCACTCGATTCAGAGAGTGAATATCACGTGCAACAAGCGCTGGAAACACTGACAAAAAACCGTACAACGCTGATTATCGCGCACCGTTTATCCACAATTAAGCATGTTGACCGTATTATTGTGTTTGATCATGGACGGATTGTCGCCCAGGGGACGCACGAAGAACTGACGAAAGTCTCTCCGCTTTACAAGCGACTTGCCGAGCTACAGTTTGGAGAGCCCATTTAGCGTATTCGGTCTTAGAGCAGGGCTTGTCGAAGGGGCTAAGTCTTTTAACCCGGAGCGACTATCGCGATGATTAGTAATCTAGCGATCTTTGGTAGCGCCAAGTATCGCCTGCATTAATTCTCGGGCGTCGAACTTGGTTAGCGCTTCATCCGCGCCCACTTGTTTTGCGTAAGAGACACTCATTTCACTATTTAGTGAGGTATGAAGAATAATGTAGGGTTGTGTTAGTTTTGAATCATCACGAATACTGAAGGTAAGCTCGTAACCGTCTAATCCTGGCATCTCGATGTCGCTCACCAAAACATCAATCGGTTTACCTTCGCGATCAAATGCGAGCAGTATGTCGAGGGCTTCTTGACCGTTGCTGGTCATCGAGTAGGTTGCGCTAGCCGCATCGAGTGCATCAGCTAACTGGCGCCTAGCCACTTTTGAATCATCGACCAATAGAATATTTAGGCGTTTGATTGCCTCACGATCGACATCCGTAAGGCGCACTTGAGTCGAGTCGATCGACTCTGGGAAAACCCTCGATAGCAATAGCTCTACATCCATCAGCTGGATGATGGTTCCATCTTCCTCGCGCAGTAAGCCTGTTACAAATGCGGATTGACCAAGCGATTTTGGAGGTGCAGTTACCTCTTTCCATTCCGCTTCTATGATCTTGCTGACGCTATGCACGGCCAAGCCAATTTCCATGCGTTGAAGATCCGCGATGATGATCGAGGATGCTTGGAGCTGGTCTTTGCTTGTTGGTGCGTAACCCACAGCGGCTCCAGTATCAATGACGGGCACAACAGAGCCACGAAAGCTCATTGTTCCAACAACGCTTGGATGGCTGTTAGGTAACTTACTGAGTGGCTGAAAGGGGATGATTTCACGAATCTTTAGCGTACCCAGGCCGAATAGCCTTTGGTCGTTCAAATGGAACAACAACAGTTTTTGGGGGTGTTTCTGAGCTTGAGCCATATGGGTCGCAATTGTTCAGAGTTTATTTCATTCGGCAGTAAGCATATCGGCCAAGATCACAATAACATAACGTTTTTCGAAACGCTGTACTTGGAGAATTCTGGTACGCAGTTCGAACAATCCGTGTCGGCGAGCCTTTATAAACTATACTTACATATAATTGTGAAAAATGCCGAGTGAGCTTGGGGCGGAGTGATGCATGTATTCTGGTGGAAAACATTGTCAGTGTGCTTCTGGCTGTCGCTCTGCTTGCCAGCGTTTGCGCAGGGGAATGACAGCAACGAAAAGACGCTTACCTTCGTAAAACAAAACTCGAAACCAAAATATTTTGAAGCAAACGCAGAAGGGCTTTGTGGTGAGATTTATACCTTGCTAGCATCGGGCTTGGCTGAAAAAGGGGTCGAGGTAGAGGTTCTACCAATGGTATACCCCATCAAACGCATACTTACGATGCTGGAAGACGGAAGGGCAAATGTATTTTGCGGGGCAGGTCGAAATGCTGAACGGGAATTGCGCTATATCTACTCATCGCGGCCTGTTTATTCTGTTTCGAACGTGGTGAGTGCTCGTGATAACAGCAAATATACGATCGATTCAATCGCGGACATCTCCAATAAAAAACTGATTGTTGCCGCCTTATTCGGGTCCTCATCGGGTCGGTGGTTACGAAGCCATGACGGTTTGCGCATTAGTGATAAATACCACTCTCCCGATGAAGCGCTGCTTGCGCTGAATAATAACGAAAAAATTGACTTGTTTTTTTACCACGACCTTGGTCTAAACTATCTTACAAAAACAACTTACACCTCTTTAAGAGTGCTTCCTGTTAAATTTAGAACGGTCTCTCAATGGCTCATATACAGCAAGCACACAACGGCGCAATCAGTGCGTTTATTAGAAGCACAAGTAAGCTCAATTACCAAATCTGGCGAGCTGAAGCGGATTCAGGAGAAGTATTTATGAGCCTTTCTATGGGGTCTTTTTTCGCGCTTTGGTTTCGGCGTTATTTTTGTCTTGTCCTATTAATCGTCACGATACCTCTTCCGTCACTTAGTCTTGCAGAGACCAGAGAGTGTAAAACCCTTCGTGCTACGGGAAACCCCGAATATCCGCCATACCTTTTCAGAGAAAGTGAAGACAACATGAAACTGGTTGGAGCGAATGCCGAGATCATGCAGTTAATTGCCGAAAAAATTGGTGCCGAGATTGATGTGTCGTACACCGGTCCGTGGTCGAGAGCGCAAAAAGAGGTGCGAGATGGGCGCTTTGATCTCTTGGCAGGTGCGTTCTTTACAGTGCCGAGGGCACAATATATGGACTATGTATACCCATCGTTTCTTACCACGAAGAGTGTTGTCTGGGTAAATAAGGAGAAACCCTTTGATTATAAGAAGCGTGAGGATTTGATTGGCCATACTGGCGCAACCGTCATTCATAATAGCTTTGGCGAAGAATTTGATGAATTTGCGAAAGCCAGTTTGGATTTGAATGGTGTCGCTAGTCTGCGTCAGGCTTTTGATATGTTAGTGCTTGGGCGAGTCGATTACTTGTTGTATGAGAATAGCCCTGCACAAGCTTACAGTAGGACTTGGGGAGTAAGCGATAAGGTTGCGGTGCTCGGAGATGGAATTAGCGCAGAGGGCTTGTATCTTACGCTGTCGCACAGCTCTTCATGTAACACGGGCGCTCTAAGAGGGAAACTCACCAAGGCGCTACGAGAAATCGTTGAGAGTGGGCAGGCTGAAAAGGCCCTCCAGAAGGGCCTTGCTCTTTGGCAGAAGATTCATCCGCAAGGCGATAGTTTAGAGTGAGTCTTTCGCCTTGGTCGTTAGCAAACGGGCGGCTGCCTTGCATAAACATCAAATCCGAGTAGCTTGGATGAGCAGGTTGCGGGGGCTTAGTGTGCGGTCACAAAACGTACTCAGGGTCACCATGTAGTTCTGCTCTTCCAAGTAAAGTGCGCGATCTAGCGCCAACCACAACTCTAAAGGCCGGTTAAAGAGTCGCCTTAGAAGCTCCAAACGAAATACCTCCCCATAGCGATCCTCCCCGCGCCTTAGATACAGATCGTAATCGATATCGTCAGGAAGAGTTAACTGTCGTTCTTTTGCTGCCCATTGGCAGAAAGAGGCAAAGCTTCCTGACAGTAGATGATTTTTTATCGAAGGAATGCTGAGGTATTGATCGGTCTTGCGCACATCGCGCTGTAATGCGTCGAAACCCAAGCGCCACCGCTGTGTTTTTTCTCTTTTCCGTTGCTCGCCCTGACTGGCTGTGACGGTCTCCTGCACCGCGAGCTGGAGCGCGGATCGATCAAGCTGTATTTGTGATTTTTTGCCGACCATAGAGAGCGGCCTATATTGTTGGTCTTTGGTTTTCTGGTAGCAGCAGGGAGAGAGAATCAACGCCTTGGAGCGGTAATATGCTACTTGCTTGAGCATCTCAATGTGCAAGTCGCCGCAGGCATGAAGCGCCATAAACGTGTGCTCAGGGTGCGCACAAAAATCTGGCAAAGGTGCCAACACATTTTGGTGGTGGTAATAGATCTCGAGTCGGTCTCGCTTTGCCAGTTTGCTTCCCAGATCAACGAGCTTCTGGTCCCACTCAAGGCAATGAACGGGTTGCTTCATACTGCGTTGAACAACTCGGCTTAAATGTCCTTTTCCCGAGCACCAATCAATAATGGGCGTGTTTATTTTGTTTAGGCTTTTTGCAAAAGCCAGCACCTGCAGCCATTTTCGGCCAGGAATTCCAACTTGGTCAAAAGGGCCTATCGATAAGTCTGTGTGGGCTTGAATTGGCTCTGGAGAATAGTTGTACAGAGCGTCGCATAACTCTGGCATTCGTTGCCTGAACCAGTCTATACGAGCAACAGGGTCGCGATGCAGCGCATGCGCCGTTTGGTCGTCCAAGCTTAATAGATCGTGTTTGAGGGCGGGTTGATATTTGAACCAAGCTAGCTGCTTACTGACAAACGGCTTTTCTTGCCACAGCGCTGCGTGCTCTGATATCACGTGATCAAGTTGATTAAACGCCGTGCCAAGCTTGCTCGTTCTCATTGGTGCATCAAAGGGGTTAGAGGTCTTTCAATTTAGCAAGAAAAAAGCCGCAACATAAAGTTTGAATGATAAAAGATACTAAAAACAATGGTGATGGGAGCGCATGCGTGGTCTCTCATCGATTGGATCGTTTAAGTCGCTATATTTAAAACCGAGAGCAAAAAACGAAATGTGCGTGATGATGCCTTTCTTTTTCAGCATTGGTGAAATCGGTTTGCGTATTCGCCCGTATTGAATATGAACGCTCTCGTTTTGCGTGGGTGGTAAACGAAATGGATTGTTAAGCACATAGTCTTTTTCAGCGATGCAGAGCGGGTGTTGACGACGCCACTATCATGGGTGTTTTTATCGAGAAAGGTGTTCTCCGAGAGTGGTCGATCTGGTTACATTTTAAGCAGGCTTAAAAGTTGATCTATCGCTTATCTCGACTATAAAAAACGACATTGGTGAAGAGCGCGAACTAAAAAGTTTGCGACAACTTTCTACATGTTTATGTTGGCAGGGGTTGAGCGTGAAGTTATTTAAAACCTTTATTGTAATGTTAATGGTTGCTGTTCCAGCAGTATCAAATGCTTATGTACTTGATCCTACAAGCAGCATAGTGACTGATGATTCGAGCGGAAAACAGTGGCTTCGTTGGACTGAGACGAGCAGCTTGTCAGTGAACTCAGCAATAAGCACCTATCAGGGTGACGGCTGGAGACTTGCTTCGAACGCCGAAATGGCCAAGTTATTTAGTGATTTTTTTGCCCCAATTGTGTTGCCTGAGGATCAAGCTTCTAGGCAAAGCTTCGTAGGAGAATTTGGTGATGGCGAGGATCCTGTCTTAGAGTTAGGAAAGACGTTTGGCTGGACAGAATACGAGAACAGCATAAACGTGGCTAGTGGAGAGACTCTGTCGCTTAACGATTACTCAACGTCGATTGTGAAGTTCGGTTCGGCGTCGAGCGGAGGCGCTAGCCTCTATAATTCTCTTACCATTAGCTCGGAGTTTACTTTTGGCCGAGACGACGAGTTAATTGGTCGGCCTGAAAGAGCGACGTTGGATTTTAACCAATATACCGGCATTGCGAATGGTAACGAAAGAATTGGCGTTGCGCTGGTTCGAGAGATTCCGACCTCTGAAGTGCCGGAACCGAGCGGCTTGTTTTTGCTTGGGCTGGGGCTGATGGGGCTCGTTTATACTCGGAAAAAAGAGTGCTTGGCGCGCGCTTAGGGTCTGGCGCGCGATTGAGCATCAGAGAACTTCTCTGTTTAGTGCGCGCGCAAGGCGAGTTTTATCGCATGCTTAGAACGTTGCAGATTCGACATCCTCAATTCATTTATCTATCGAGAAGAAGCGCTGGGGCGATCGGTTGGCCAAACCTGATTCATCAGGCCGCGCTTGATCAAAAGTGCCATGCTGTCCCGCATCTTCAAACTTGGTTCAAGCGCATTGTGTTCTATACGCTGAAGAGAGCAAACACCGCTCTGATACGTTTGTGAACGGCGTTAGTGAGGGTGGAGTGGCTCGAATACCCCGGCGACACCTGATTACCTAGACATGCTAGTTAGGGTGCGCTGCCACTATAACGCCAACCATCATATAAGCACGACGATTCACTAAGGGGGTAGGGTTCATGAAATCGCATATTGTTTACTGTCTAACTTCGCTTCTCCTCATTTTTTCATCCACGTTACTTGCTGAGACGATACCGATTGTTGGTGATTGGAAGGCTAAGCCCAAAAATTGGGTGAATGCCGATGGACAGGCCGAAGGCATTATGATGGATGTTCTGGAGGAGGTGTCTAAACGAACAGGTATCGAATTTACTTATACGCTTTCGACTTGGAATCGCGCCGTTGAAAGCAGTCGCGCAGGTCAGGGCGCGATTATCGGCTTCTCTAAAAATAAAGAAAGACAAATGTACTGGGATTACAGCGAGCCAATGTACTTTGATGACATCGTTTTGGTTGCGCTTAAAAAAGACAAGATCAACTTTGATGGCTTAGAAAGTTTAAAGGGAATGAAAGTCGCGATAAAACGAGGCTCTAGCTATGGCGATGATTTTGAAGCCGCAGTTAATAACAACATTATTATACCGGTAGAGACCGAAGACCGGGCAGGTCAAATGCGTATGCTCAACATGGGCCGCGTTGATTTGGTTCTTTTGAGCCCTGGGAATATCGCTTTGCAGTCGATTATCGCTGAGAACAAGTGGCTTCAGGAGAATAAAGATCAATTCGAGATTCTTTCTCCAATCTATAAACAAGATCCAAACTATCTAGGTATGCCAAAGTCTATGGGTAAATCGCATTTACTGCCCCCCATAAACAAGGCGCTAAAAGAAATGTTTGAAGATGGTACGCACGCGAGAATCGTGAAGCAGCGTATCGATGCGTTCATCGCGAATTTGCAGGCGAATAACTAAGCAATTTTTCGCACACCATCCTATCAGGAATGATTTTATGTCGGGTCGAGGGAAGGCGAATCTTCAGCGAACGCTAAGTTGGTTCCTGACTATTGCCATGTTTAGTGCCATCTTTTTTCCTGTGTTGTTTGTAGGAAGCTACGAGGTTTACCGACAATATCAAAAAGAAGTGATTATTGGTCCAGAGCAAGATGCGAAAGCCTTATTTGTCGTGCTTAAGAAAGGATTGATTGCGCCTTTGTGGAGCTATACGCCTGAAAATGCGAAAGACTTAATCAACGGCGTCGCTTTGAATCCAGCAGTTGAGGCGGTCATTGTAAAAGACGCGACCGGCGAAGTGTTTTCGGCGTTTTCTCGTGACGTTTTAGGAGAAGAGTCGGATCGTATTCATTTGGTCTCGGATGTGTTTTTTGAAGAACAGGTGATCGGCTCGGTTGATCTTGTATTTAATTATTCATCGGCAAAATCACTTGTCTCTGCTTATGCCATTCAAATAATACTTATCACCTTATTCCAGTTGGTTGTGATTATTTCCATTATCTTGCTGATTTTGAAATACCGTGTCACTGAGCCCCTTAGAAGCCTGAAGCGATTCGCCACGGAAGTATCTAAGCAGCACTTCGACTCTCCGTCACCAGAAGTCAAAAACAGAGAGTTTATCGAGTTGGCCGATGAATTAGACGCGATGAGAACAGCCTTGCACTCGTCATTCACTGAGTTAGAAGAGAAGGTGGAGCAAAGAACAAAGACGCTTCGTGATACGAATCTCGAACTGGAATCGGCACTAGAGAACATCGAGCGAACCCAAGAAACCTTGGTGCAGAATGAAAAGCTAGCGGCATTAGGTGCATTGGTAGCCGGTATCGCCCACGAACTGAATACGCCCATTGGTAATGCGCGTCTGGTCACCTCATCGCTACGAGAGGATGCGAGATCACTAAAGCATTTAAGTGAGGAGGGCAAACTTACGAAATCAGAATTTGAGCATCTGACATCAGACATATCTGACGCCACATCTTTAATCGAGAGAAATATTGCAAAGGCAGTCACGCTCATTCAGAGTTTTAAACAGGTTGCAGTCGATCGCACTAGCGATAGAAAGCGCGAGTTCTCCCTAAACGGATTTGTTGCCGACATCCTATCGACTATGCACCATATAACGAAGAATACGTGTATCAATATTGAAACCGAACTCGATGAAGACTGCGAGTTGTATAGCTATCCCGGTACGCTAAGCCAGATTATCGACAATCTTGTGAACAATGCGGTTTTGCACGCATTTGAAGGGTTGCAGTTAACGAAAGAGATGCCCGGCGTCATTGTAATTTCAACTCAGGTATCTGAGAAAAACGTGTCGATTAGTGTTTCCGATAATGGCATTGGCTTAACGCGAGATGTGCAGTCCAAGATTTTCGAGCCTTTTTATACCACCAAACTAGGAAAAGGGGGGAGCGGGCTTGGAATGCATATTGTCCACAATCTAGTAAATGGGCCGCTCGAAGGCCAGATCATCATCAAGTCAAAGCCAAAGCAAGGCACGACATTTGTTTTAACCATTCCTAAGCAGTTATCCAAGCAGCCTGATGATGTGGCGATCTGAGAGCATGGCCAAATGAGCGTCATCGAACCTTAGTTTGACACGGGGTTGTGCATCAAATTAACTAGAAACTGCCATGCAGTTCGCTTCATTTTTCGCTCATTAAATGGCACCGAACATGGCACCATTCAATGTCATATCTGAATCGATGGAACGAGCGCGAGAACCCTGTAAACGCAAAAAGCCCCATTTTACTGGGGCTTTGAGGTGACCTGAGCGGTTGCTAGATCAGTATGTGGTGGAGGTGGCGGGGGTCGAACCTTTCATTTCTTCTTCCAAATCAGTGGCTTATTCAGCTTGTTCCATTTTTGGATGCTAAAAGGAACAGCCGTTACTTGATCAACTCATTGTTCGTGCTTGACCATATAACAATGCAGTCAGGTTAACGTACTATTTTTTGTTAAACAAGAGAGGAGTTTAAAGTCCCTCGGGCTCCGCCGATATCTTGAAATGAGTTTGAAATCTCTGTTTTTGTCCATTCCATACATAGCGATAATGAGCGCCCTGTGTGCAGCAGCTGTTTGCCGGAGGTCTTAGAAGAGCGGCGCATTCGCCACCCTGGTTTCTAACGCTGTTGTAGAGTACTCCCCACTCAGATTGATCATAGAGATTTTTGCCAAAGGCTTGAGATCGTTTGTAGCAATTTGGTTTATGTAGCGCCAAGTCTCCGCGGATGTCAACCAATGGCTTTACAATCTCATTTACGTACTCGCGCATGGTTAACTCTGTGTCGCCCTCTTTTGTTGCAGAGAGAAACATCGCTTTGTGGTGCATTGTTTCTCTAATTGCCGTTTCTATATCACTTGCTGAATAGTAGACGCCAAACTGACCGTCCGTGAATCGGGAGGGATAACCAATGTGTGTAAACGCGGCCATTACCGGAGTGGCGCCTGGTCCAGTTATAAAATCCCCTTGTCGGATCAGGCACAAGCTGCCAGCTTCTTGTGCTAAACGATCGTTTGTTAAGCCCTCCAGTTGATATGCAATTTTTAGCTCTTCCTCCGAATCATAAATCGATTCGAAAAGATGTATAGGAGGAAAGTGCGATGGCACCAATCTGTGTGCCTTCCAATCTGGTCTATGGTAAGTATGCTTCTTCAACCTCGTGCCCAGTCTAAATATCTTCTAACGTCTGCTAAGTCTACCACTCGACCAGCAAGCATATACTCCAGAGCGCTTCGACCATTAAACGGCATGGTTGAGTTCTCCTTTTTAACCCATTGCGCTGCTTGCCCTAGCGTAGGGAATAGTATCCTCAAAGCTTTATATATTCCCAAAACATAAGAGATCCTTTCAAGCATATCGTGAGGCAGCTTTACTTCAGGCAGCTTTTTATATTTCGCATATGTGCTATCAGGTATACCACCCAATAGAATTTTCTGCTCAGAAGGTTTTAATCCCCATTCTTCTGTTATTCTGAAAAAACCTTTTAGCGCCACTTTCCCAGTATTTTTATTGTCTAACGCGACGGCTTTCTTAGTGTTCATAACTATCTCCAGAAATTTATATGTGTAAGATATAGAAGATATCTACATATATGCAAGCCTGGTGAGGTCGTGCATATGTTGTGTTTTTAAGCTTTAAAACGTCATTTATTGGTAGTTTGGCACTAAATATAGTGTTTTTTTTCCTAAGATTAAAATTGTAACAAACTATGAAAATAGCGGTGACTATCTCCTTGCAATCTATTCGGGCCCAAAATATTTGCTTCAATGGACTAACAGTCTCTGTTATGAAGGTATTATAAAAAAGATCGTGTTGCTTACATCTCAATTCGATTACCTATTTACTCTACTACTAGTTCTTTT
>NZ_LWFT01001349.1:0-731 GCF_001635105.1 Oleiphilus sp. HI0079 | reverse complement strand
CATGTGTATTTCTCGCCCAACTCTGGGTTTAGCGCCCTGAAACTATCAACAAAGCCCGCCGCATGATAATTATCCATGCCATCAATTTCTTCCTGCATATAGCCTGCGCTCTTGTTGTAATTAGGCTTAGGGCGAGCAAGATCTAGATCTTTGTGCGCAACGTTCAAGTCACCGCAAACAACGACTGGCTTGGTTTTCTCGAGCGTTTTGAGATATTCAAGAAAGGCGGAATCCCAGGTTTGCCGATAAGCGAGGCGCTTTAGTTCGCTGCCCGAATTAGGGGTGTACACCGTAACGAGGTAGTAGTCATCGTATTCGGCACAAATAACCCGGCCTTCGGTGTCATGCTCTTCTATACCGAGATCATAGGTGACGGAAATAGGTTCCTGCTTTGTGAGAATGGCGGTACCCGAATAGCCTTTTTTAACCGCCGAATTTGAGTAGATGTGATAACCCTCAAGCTCGGCAAGGGCTTCACGAACCTGATCATCCTGCGCTTTGGTTTCCTGCAAGCAAAGTACGTCTGGTTGCATGGTCGCCATGCTCTCGAGGAAGTCTTTTTTCATTACTGCCCGAATACCATTTACATTCCACGATACTAAACGCACATTTTTCTCCCGTGACTATCTAAAGGCGATCTAAAAGCGATCTCAAAACTCTCTAAAAGCTGTTTAGCACTATCTCAAGATAATTGAGTGGCGCTCCAGCCGCTGCGCAGTTTACACCGCCAT
>NZ_LWFT01001348.1:0-1635 GCF_001635105.1 Oleiphilus sp. HI0079 | reverse complement strand
GCCAGATCGGTGCGTTGCTTAGTCATACTAAGAGACGCGAGCTCAAGCAAATAGGCTCCTACATAACGTGAAACGGAAAGTTTTCGTTTCGCTTCAGTCTCGCTCGCGGCATAGCTCTTAACCCGGGAAACAAAGGCGCTCCACTCGCTAGCAACGAATGAATGGCTGATCGCATCAGCGTGGTCGTTCTTTGCAAACGCCAGTACGCTAGGGCTGTAAGCGATTGCGCTATACAGCGCTGCCCTGCAAAACAAATCATGCTCATGACCTGCTTCTTCTTCCGTATTGAAAAGGCCCACACGATCAAAGAGCTTCTTGCACGCAACAAAGCTTGAGAGTACAAACGGCTGCCCACCTTTTGTCGCACAATCGAAAAACTCATTCAGTAGGCCTGGACCCGTGGCACAGGCACTCAAGTGTATCTTTGGATCGATGAAATCTTCGCTATCAACATGCCATTGATAAGCGGTTGCAAATGCTTCAGCTTCGGGAAACGCCTTCGTAAGTAATAGGACCTCTTCAAGATAATGAGGCTCCCAACGATCACCTGGCTTTAAAAACGTGATAAGTTGTCCCTTGGCTTGCTGAAGCCCCATGTTCTTGATCTCTCCTGCTTTGAGTCCTCTTTGCGCGTCCACAATCCGCGCGTCCATTCCTTTGGCGGACATTCGATCTAGTAAGCTCGGGACATCAACGTGATCAGATGTTTCATCCTGCTGATCTATGAGCAACAGTTCGACATTACGATACGTTTGAGAAACGACCGAGTCGAGACTGAACATCAATTCATCTTCACGTTTGTTCAAAGCTACAATAATCGAAAACAATGGCTTGTCTGAATACTGCATTAGGCGACACTCCCACTATGTACTGCATTTAGGCGAAAGCTGAAAAAAACAACCGGACTTATCCGATTAACGAGATTACTAATAGGCACCTCTGCCAAATAGAACAACCGGAACGGTAGACAGCAAAATCTTAATGTCCTTCATCCAGCTCTGCTCTTTGATGTATCGAATATCCAATGACACTTGTTCTTCAAACGTCGTGTCAGCGCGTCCAGAAACTTGCCACAAGCCAGTTAACCCAGGAAGGATCTGTAGTCTTTGACGCGCAGTCATCGAATAAATATCTGTTTCCTGAACCAAAGCCGGTCTTGGACCGATCAAGAGCATGTCTCCTTTCACCACGTTAATCAGCTGAGGTAACTCATCAATCGAGTACTTACGAATAATTTTTCCAATACGCGTAACGCGCGGATCATTAAAAAGCTTCTTACATACACCATCTCGATCGCTTTTGATCGTGCTGACATCAACGTATTTCGGATCTGAGGCAACACGCATCGAGCGGAACTTATAGAATGCGAAACGCCGACCATGAAGCCCAACGCGTGTTTGGGTAAAAATGGGACTTCCGGGGCTTTCGAGCCGAATTAACAAGGCCGTAATTAAGAGCACAGGGCTGATTAAAATTAGGCCCACTAACGCGATCGCGCGTTGTAATAAAGGGCTCAAGCCAAGATGTTTACTCTGTATCGATTTCATTGCTTCTCTCCTTTTAAGAAACTTTTTTAAGCTGCCAGAAACAGCGCCAAAGAAATTTAGGGTTTCCAATCACATACCGATGGAATTT
>NZ_LWFT01001347.1:0-919 GCF_001635105.1 Oleiphilus sp. HI0079 | reverse complement strand
AACATGCATCTATGCGCCTTGAAGACGGCAGCATTGATCCGCGTAACGAAACCCATTACGGCCAGACTGTTGAGCAGGAAGTGCTACCTGAGCTGATTTCACAACTGGAAGAAAGCTCCGAGTACTGGAAGCGCCGTGACGAAATCAAGGCATTCAACGCCACAAGCGCCTTCCTCAAAAAAGGTTTGGCGTTAACACCGGTTAAGTTTGGTATCTCGTTTACTGTGCAGTTCCTGAACCAGGCTGGTGCGCTCGTGCACATCTACACCGATGGCAGCATTCAGGTAAACCACGGTGGAACAGAAATGGGCCAGGGTCTCTATATCAAAGTCGCGCAGGTTGTTGCTGAAGAGTTTCAGGTAGATCTTGATACGATTATGGTCACCGCGACACGAACGGACAAAGTCTCAAACACTTCACCTACCGCGGCTTCTTCAGGGTCTGACCTGAATGGCATGGCCGCTCAGGATGCCTGTAAACGTATTAAAGCGGGCCTCGTCAAATATGCAGCCGAGCTGCACAGCACTACAGAAGATAAAATACGCTTTGAGAACAACCATGTTGTGAGCGTTGACCGATCTGGCGAAGAAATATGGACGCCTTTCCCTGAGTTTGTACAAAACGCCTACATGGCACGTGTACCACTATTCTCAAGCGGTCACTACCAAACACCGAAGATCCATTACGATCGCAACACCGGCAAGGGCCGTCCATTTTACTACTACGCAAATGGCGCATCGGTTTCTGAAGTATTAGTGGATACGCTTACCGGCGAATACAAGGTAACGCGTGTCGATATCCTGCAAGACGTTGGTCGCTCGCTCAATCCGGCAATCGACATCGGCCAGATCGAAGGTGCCTATATTCAAGGCATGGGCTGGCTAACCACCGAAGATCTGGTTTGGAGCGATAACGGCCG
>NZ_LWFT01001346.1:0-1014 GCF_001635105.1 Oleiphilus sp. HI0079 | reverse complement strand
TGACAAGAAGCGCAACTAACGTCCATGCTGCCGCTTAGACGGGCATCGTGAAAGAGCCGCTCCCCTAGCGAGATTAGTTCTGCGGATTTTTGGACTGAACTCGATGGCGTAAGTATTCGAAACTCTGCGTAATCTTCGGTCGCCGCACTCTCATGCTGCGCAAGCAATTTAACCGAATCTGTCGACAACGCATGGCTAACCTGTCCGTCATGTGCATCGCTACAGGCACCAAGCTGCATACTGAGCGCCAGCAAAATCAAGCGAAGCGTATTTAACGACCGCTTCAAACTAACCAACCTCAACAACCTGCTTAAACCGCACACTGACATTTCGATGTACACCACCATACCCATAACAAAACGTGCTCGAAGTATAGTCAAGGAAGTGCCTTACGCTATGCCGATATAAAAAACAAACTAGCGAATGAACAGGCCATAAAACCTTATTTTTAAAGGGGTAATTCGCCAAATTAAGATCGTCTCAACGAACGCTGTGATTGCTCGCTTACGTAACAATCGCAACAGTTTGTGTTTTCTTGTACAAGACCACGCCAGATGGCGCACCCTTGCTATAGTAAAAAGAGAGTATCCAAAAAATAAATAAGAAAACGACAACTACCGTGCGAAGTACTAATGATCACCGACGGTGCCGCGCTTTCGTGCTTGTATGCAGTTTATTGTCCATGATGGCAATGGCATTTCCAGCACAGAGCATCACCGTCATCACGAATGCAGCGGTAGACAGAAGCGAGTTGCAGCTCAAGGAATTAAGAGCAATCTATACAATGAAAAAGCGTCTATGGTCGGACGGTCAACCTATTCAAGTCTACGTGCTAACGCCAGAACAAGACTCCCATCGTGAGTTTTGTAAGCAAGTGCTGGGTGTCTTTCCCAGACAACTGCAATCTATCTGGCACCGCCTAGTCTACTCCGGAACCGGAGAAGCCCCCATCGAACTAAATAGCGAGCAGGAAATGCTGGAGGTGATTTCCTCCACGAAAGGCGCCATTGGCTA
>NZ_LWFT01001345.1:0-1462 GCF_001635105.1 Oleiphilus sp. HI0079 | reverse complement strand
ACATCGTTTTATGATGGGCGTTCAGTGGCATCCCGAGTATCTGCCTTTTCAGGCAGACCAGCGCAACCTGTTTAGAGGCTTTGCACGTAGCGTTCACTCGATCGCAAATCACGGTTGAGGCCTTCTATGCCTCGACCTCATATGCCATTACCTGAAAAGTAGGCGAACACTTGTGTGCAATTTGCCAACTTTCCCATAGACTGCGCACATCGAATGAGCGATTATTCACTGCGATGACCGCGGGATGCATGGCCTCTCCAATAGGGTGCCATTCAACGACTCACAACAAGATTATCAATTAGTAGCACGCAGCCATAATGAGCGATTCACCCGAGCTAAAGCCATCCATTGAGCTAAAACATCTAGCAAGCATTGGCGACCAACAATATCCGAGTGTTGAGCTTCGGTACCTACTAGATTACCTGCGCGAACAAGGCAAAGGGCCTTGGTGCGATGCACTCATTGAAGAGCTCGATCTACAGCAACACTTGCACAACGAATTCCTCCCTTCCTTTCTTGCACTTGAATGCAACAACCGCATTGTTCGCGATCAATTTTCGATCGGGCTTGGTGTGGCTGTTGGCGAGCGTTATGGATTGGATGACTTTGGAATACTCGGTGCCGGGCTGCGCCATGTTCCTTCTTTATATGAAGCGCTCAATATTACACTCGCCTACTATGAGCTCATTGGCAGCTTAACCGACCTCACCGTCATTCAGGATGAGCACACCTTTACTAACCGGTTTGTGAACGTTGCCGGCCTCAGTGAGGAGTTAGTGCACCTTCTCTTCGAGTTGACCATAAGCGGCATGGTTTCTCTCGGTCGGACAATCGCCCAACGAGATTTTAAAGTGCATACCATTCGCTTCTCTATGGCGCTCTCGAACGAAGACAAATCATTCTTCAAAGAGCGCTTCAACTGTGATGTAGAAGACAAGGCAAAATTCAACGAATGGGTGATGGACCTAAAAGATCTCCAGCGAGACATCACTTATGAGCCAAGAGAACGTTCCGAATTAGATAACAGCATTCACGATCTTAATATCTTAATGGAGACCTTGAAAAACGAGTTTGCTTTGGTCGATCGTTTCGATCGCTTTGTCTTAAACAACGAAGAAGAGTTCCCGAATTCAAAAGAGATTGCAGACGCGCTGTTCATGAGCGAGCGCACGTTCAGACGTAAACTCAAAAGCATCGGACTGAACTACAACACACTCATGGGAAAAATTCGCTGTCAGATCGCTATTGCGATGCTGCAACGCGGCGAGCATACAAATGAAGATGTCGCGTTCGAACTGGGATTTTCAGACGCTGCGAACTTCTGCAATGCCTTTAAAAAGTGGACCGGACACACGCCTAACTTTTATCGCCCTTGATATAAAACCCGAGTACAGCTCTAATTTACGCGCAACGCGCAAAATACGCGAACCTGCGTGATCCAAAAGCGTCACCGCCAATTCAA
>NZ_LWFT01001344.1:0-951 GCF_001635105.1 Oleiphilus sp. HI0079 | reverse complement strand
TATCGCATTGTTGCCACAGCATACCGAAGATATTGAAACGCTTAGCCGCTTCGGCTCTCTTGCGGTGCAAAAGGCAAAATACCACGGCGGCAATCAAATTCAGATGTTTGACGAAAGCTTGAAGACATTTTCGCGTGAGCGTCTCGAGATTGAGAAAGAGTTACGTTCCGCTCTCGTGAATGAAGAGCTCGAGGTGTATTACCAGCCGAAGCTCGATTTGAAAGAGGGGCTGATACTCTCCTATGAGGCCTTAATCCGCTGGAGCCACCCTCAGCGAGGTCTGGTTTCTCCTCAGGAGTTTGTTGCCATTGCCGAAGAGAATGGGTTGATATCAGATCTCGGCGCCTATGTTCTTTATGCGGCCTGTAACCAAACGAAAAAATGGCAGGACATGGGCTTTGGACCGCTCAGTGTGTCGGTTAACCTTGCGCCACGTCAATTGTTAGAGCCGCACCTAAAAAGCATCATCATTGAGAGTATTGCGGAGTCAGGTCTTGACGCGGGATTTCTTGAATTAGAGCTGACAGAAAGTGCCCTGAAAGAAGACATTCAGGGAGTAAGCGAGCGGCTTGCGGACTTACGCGAGATTGGCATCAAGGTATCGATCGACGACTTTGGAACGGGCTATTCATCGCTCAGTTATTTGCGCCACCTGCCCGTAGATACGCTTAAGATCGACCGAGAGTTTATCGACAATATTGAGTGCTCCAAAGCTCAGCAGGCGATTACCAAGGCGATTGTCGTATTGAGTAATTCTCTTGATTTGAAAGTTGTTGCTGAGGGCGCAGAAAATGAAGCGCAGCTTGATCTTCTAAGATCCCTTGGATGTGACTATGTTCAGGGTTACTACGTTTCGAGACCGCTTGATAAGGAAGCAATGGAAGCCCTGTTACGAAACCAGCAGCCGTCAAACGTTGGATAGTTGGATACCCTCAGCCAGCTTTAAACGAC
>NZ_LWFT01001343.1:0-678 GCF_001635105.1 Oleiphilus sp. HI0079 | reverse complement strand
ACGTAAATCAGCCACAAACTCCTTGCTCGACATACGTTCTACCATGTCCGATACGATCACAAGATGCGGTAAGCCGGCGAACTCTTTACTCGCTTTAAATGAGTACAGTGCGTTAAAGCACTTGCACGTACTCGTCTATGATCTCCCAGACCAGGCAAAAAGTGTAATTGCTCGGAGTCTGAAAGGGCTGGTCAGTCGAATCGATTATGCGAGCAATATGGTCAAGCTCAAAGAGCAAATAGGTAAATCCGCCGGCTTACCGCATCTTGTGATCGTATCGGACATGGTAGAACGTATGTCGAGCAAGGAGTTTGTGGCTGATTTACGTCGAAGTCTTTCAGGGGGAGTGCAGCTTATGGTTGTGAGCGAAAGCCCTCAGATAGGTGATGGTCAGCACTACATAGACATAGGTGTACAGGCGTTCGTTTCGCGAGCAAATTTCTCAAAATATGGCATGTTGATCATCAATTATCTTACACAATACGCTCGGCGATTGGGTGAGCTACCCAATCTCGTAACGCGTTATACCGTGCTAGATTACTATGGTGTGAACGAGGATTATTCTTTACCGCAAGACCTGAGCTCTGCCCCTAGAGGTTCGGTTTTATTAGTCGCTGAAGTGCTGGTTTGCATCGAATACACGCGCCTTAACTGTGTGCACCATGGTATGCAACTTGT
>NZ_LWFT01001342.1:0-1002 GCF_001635105.1 Oleiphilus sp. HI0079 | reverse complement strand
GCAACAAAGCTATAAACACTAATGTCGTGAGCGATGCCGAAACCCTCACGCGTTGTCGCATCGACGTAATCGCCTTCAAGTTCGTGACCAGGAGCGAAGCCAACCGAATGAACAACGATGTCAATATGCCCCCATTGCTGCTTAATGTTATCGAAAACGGCTTCTATTTGTTTGTCGTCGGCAACGTCTAGAGGAAGTATTAGCGGGCTTGACCACTTCTCACCGAAGTCCTCGACGCGCTTCTTGAGCTTGTCATTTTGGTATGTGAGAGCGATCTCAGCACCCTCGCGGTGCATTGCATCGGCAATACCTGTGGCGATAGAGAGCTTGCTAGCGATACCAACAATTAAAACTTTTTTTCCTGCTAAAAAACCCATACTTAAACCTCAGTGTGTTGCGCGATTACGGAATTCTGTCCATAAAAGAACGCGGCTTCAAGTAATTCCTTCGTGTAGGGGTGTTTTGGGGATGAAAACAAGGCTTCGCATTCATTTTCTTCAACAATCTTGCCATGCTTGAGTACGAGTACTCGATGGCTAAGTGCTCTCACGACAGCAAGGTCATGGCTGATGAAGATAAACGCTATATTGTGCTTTTGTTGTATTCGGCGAAGAAGGTCGATTACCTGTACTTGGATGCTTCTGTCCAAGGCCGACGTCGGTTCATCTAGGATAATAAGTTGTGGTTTGAGTATGAGTGCTCGGGCAATGGCGATACGCTGCCTCTGACCTCCCGAAAACTCATGCGGATAACGGTGACGATAATCCGGATCTAGCTCAACCTCACGCAGTGCATCAATAATCATCTGCTCTCGTTCGACAGCGTCACCAATCTTATGAATTTCAAGGCCTTCAGATATGATCTGCCCGATAGACATGCGTGGACTTAAGCTGCCGAATGGATCTTGGAAAACAATTTGTATTTCTCGACGTATTGGTCTGAATTGTTTTTGGTTCATCTGGTCGATACGTTTACCGTCAAATGCGATGACACCTTTGCTAC
>NZ_LWFT01001341.1:0-1086 GCF_001635105.1 Oleiphilus sp. HI0079 | reverse complement strand
CAAGATCTTTAATTGCATGAACCGCCGCTACCTTCATCTCTTCATTAATCGCGGTTGCACGAACGTCAAGAGCACCACGGAAGATGAACGGGAAGCCAAGAACGTTATTCACTTGGTTCGGGTAGTCTGAACGACCAGTCGCCATGATCAAGTCTGAGCGCGCAGCAATTGCTGTTTCTGGCTTGATCTCAGGATCAGGGTTAGAGCATGCAAAGATGACCGGATTTGGAGCCATGCGGTTCAAATCTTCTACAGAAAGAAGGTTAGGACCAGATAGACCAACAAAAACATCCGCACCGTCACAGGCATCTGCAAGCGTACGCTTGTCAGTGTCATTAGCGAACATCGCCTTGTACTGGTTCAAATCATCACGACCAGTATGAATAACACCCTTACGGTCAAGCATGAAGATATTCTCTTGCTTCATGCCACAGCTAATTAGAAGCTTCATACAAGCAATAGCGGCTGCGCCGGCACCTAGACAAACAACTGTTGCATCTTCAATTTTCTTACCCGCTAGCTCAAGCGCGTTGATCATGCCCGCAGCGGTAACAATTGCAGTACCATGCTGATCATCGTGGAAAATTGGAATTTCGCACTGCTCTTGAAGGATACGCTCGATTTCAAAACACTCAGGTGCTTTGATATCTTCGAGATTAATACCACCAAACGTATTTGCGATTCGCTTTGTTGTATCTATGAACGCCTGAGGGCTTTCAGAATCAACCTCGATGTCAAACACATCAATACCAGCAAAACGCTTAAACAGTACACCCTTACCTTCCATTACTGGCTTACTTGCCAATGGACCAAGGTTACCAAGACCAAGAATCGCGGAGCCGTCAGAAATTACAGCGACAAGGTTGCCCTTTGCCGTGTACTTGTACGCGTCTTCCGGATTTTCAGCAATTGCACGCACTGGCTCTGCTACACCAGGGCTGTATGCTAGAGAAAGGTCACGTGAAGTTAGAGTTGGTTTAGTGATTTCAACACTGATTTTCCCCGCACGAGGTTGAGCGTGATAGTCGAGTGCTGCTTGTTTTAAATCGTCTGCCATTACAGTGTACCGTTTTAAAATTTTAGGCC
>NZ_LWFT01001340.1:0-693 GCF_001635105.1 Oleiphilus sp. HI0079 | reverse complement strand
AAGCGATTTCGGAAGCGGGTGCCTTGCGCATTATTCCTATTACCTTAACCACACTGGCAATTGTTTTTGGCACGCTAATCATCGTACCAGACCCGGTCATGGGTGGCTTAGCTATTTCTCTGATCTTTGGTTCAATCAGCTCTGCCATCCTAACCGTATTTGTTGTGCCACTTTTGTATTCACGCATAAGTAGTATCAACTTATTCAAAAATATGAGGGCAATATTTGCGAATTTTTTTTGCTGAGTAAATGTGAATTTAGGTTGATCATCTGGTCCGCAACCTCATCTTTAGCAATGAAACTCTTTTGGTTAGTGTTGGCCAGACTTTCCTGTCGAAGATATTTCGAATCAGTGAGTCCGAAAGCGCATATTCAAGCCTCCATCAAAGGTCCGCTTCCCGAACAAAGCCAATGGAAGCAGGTGCTATATCATATCGCTAAATCCAACCCAAATGTAGCAACATAGAAACAATTGTAGACGATCACTAAACGCATGTAGTAACATTTATACATAAGATTGTTTTGGAGGTGAGCTATGTCTACATTAACCAGTCGAGAGTTTAATCAAGATACAGGCCGAGCCAAGAAAGAGGCGCTGTCTGGACCTGTGTATATTACCGATCGAGGGAAACCGTCTCACGTACTCTTATCTTATGAAGAGTACAAAGCTATGACGGAGAAGAAGGCGACGAT
>NZ_LWFT01001339.1:0-14101 GCF_001635105.1 Oleiphilus sp. HI0079 | reverse complement strand
ACTGTAACCAAATTCGTTGTCGTACCAAACATAGAGAATGACACGCCCATCATTTGCAATTGTGGCCTTCGCATCAACGATACCTGCACGACGGTTACCAACAAAATCGCTCGAAACGACTTCTTCAGAATTGACGTAATCAATCTGCTTAGCCAAATCAGAGTGCAAACTCACCTCACGAAGATACTCATTGATCTGATCAGCAGTCGCCTCTTTCTCGATATTAAGATTCAAAATAGCCATCGAAACATTTGGCGTAGGAACACGAATCGCATTACCCGTGAGCTTACCAGCCATCTCAGGTAGCGCTTTCGAAACTGCCTTTGCAGCACCGGTCTCCGTAATGACCATATTTAATGGAGCACTTCTTCCCCGACGACTACCCTTATGGTAATTATCAATCAGGTTTTGGTCGTTGGTGTAAGCATGCACCGTTTCAACATGACCGTTCTTAATGCCAAACTCGTCGTTAATCACTTTCAAAACGGGCGTAATCGCATTTGTAGTACAAGACGCTGCAGAAAGAATGGTGTCTGAACTTTCGATCGCAGAATTATTGATACCATAAACAATATTTTTGATATCACCTTTGCCCGGAGCAGTTAGCAACACTTTGGATACACCCTTTGACTTAAGGTGCAAACCAAGACCATCTTCATCTCTCCAAATACCTGTGTTGTCAATAACGATAGCGTCGTTAATGCCATACTCTGTGTAATCAACCTGATCTGGGCCGGGAGAGTAGATAACCTGAATACAATTACCGTTAGCGATAATCTGATTCTTGTCATTATCAACAGAAATAGTGCCCTCGAACGGACCATGAACTGAGTCTCGGCGAAGCAAACTTGCCCTCTTCTCAAGATCATTACTAGCGCCACCCTTGCGAACGACAATAGCCTTTAAGCGAAGATTTGTACCTCCACCAGCCTTCTCGATAAGTATACGAGCAAGCAAACGACCAATACGACCAAACCCGTAAAGCACCACATCATGCGACTGACCAGCGCTATCTGAGCCCTTGCCAACTACGTCAGCTAATTCAGCGCGAAGGAACTCTTCCAAACTCGCTCCGCCCGCTCTTTCTTTAAACGCGACAGCCAGCTTGCCAATATCGACGCGCGCATGACCAAGATTTAAGCCAGACATCACCTTAAGTACTTCTAGAGAATCGACCGCAGACAACTCTTTGTTTTCAATCTGGCGAACAAATCGGTGCGATTTGAGCAAACCAATGACAGACTGATTGATAATGGCTCGACCGTAGACAGAAGTAACAACATTGTTCTCACGATACAGGCGTCCAATTAAAGGAATCATATCCTCCGCTGCAGATTCTCGTTCAGTCCAATCGTTGAAATGGCTTTGAATGCTCTCGTTGCTCACGCTTCACACCTCTTATATATGTGCGCTCATAAAAATAGGTCGCGTATTATCCTGATAAACAACCAAGATAGCAATAAACCCTCCTTACGCAAAAAGAATAATAATAGTACGCAAACGACTCAGCCTTGCTAAACTGAAGTTGTACGTCTGCTATAGAACAAGAATCGGATACATATTCAGGCAACTAATCAGGGAACAACGTGGCAACGACAAGCGCACTCGTGGTGGATGATTCATCGACATCTCGCACCTTACTAACCAAGATCCTAAAAAAAATGGGTATACATTGTGAGCAGGCCTGCTCCGGCGAAGACGCTCTGTCGCAACTCGCTTGGTTTCACCCTGATTACATATTCTTGGACCACTTAATGCCCGGCATGGATGGATTTGAGACGCTGAAACGCATTAAATCAGAAGAACAAACGAAACATGTTCCAGTCATTATGTACACGTCACAGCATGCGCACAATTACTATGAAGAAGCGCATCGCCTGGGTGCAGCAGGGGTCATCTCGAAACAGATTGATCGGGACAAACTGTATCTCATGCTAGACCGGCTTTGCTCAACTAAACCCGAACAAGCCGACGACGTACCTACTGTGTTCAACGAAGTACAAAGCTCTCTTACTAAAACGGTCGAAAGCGAATCAAGCAACTCAAAGCTATATGCTCGAATATCGACACTAGAGACCGCCTATGAAGAAATCCACGAAGAGAACCGGAACCTTAAGACCGAGCTCGCTAAATTGGCAACGAATCAGGCCGAGATGACAAGCAAGCGCCTCGACCTGGCTTTGCCACAAGTTGTGATCGTTGTCTTTCTGGCTTTTTCGCTTTTTGCCTCTACATTTGCATGGCTGACGACTCAAAAAATAGAACAAGGCTTCACGAATACTCAAATCCAGATGCAACAAGTCAACGAACTGATCGATGAGATCATTCTTTTACTTGAGCATGACGAAGCAAAGTAATTCTGGGGAATTAATTGAGTAACCATCACTTAAGAAAACTCTGCCAAGACAGCAAGTTCTTGATTATCGATGACTTTGAGAACTTTCGAACCTCTCTTAGGCTAATGCTTACAAGCTTCGGGGCCGCTTTCGTTGACACCGTTGCAAATGCTGAACAAGCGTTAAATCAAAGCAAGTACGAAAGCTACGATGTCATGCTTTGTGACTTTAATCTTGGCGAAGGTAAAAATGGCCAGCAAATCCTTGAAGAACTTAGAATCAAAAAGAAGCTAAAGCGCACGCATCTATTCATAATGATCACTGCCGATACATCGAAGGAAGCAGTGCTCGGCACTCGAGAATTTCAACCAGATGCCTATGTCGCCAAGCCAGTGACACGTAACATGCTCGAAGAGCGTCTCACTCAACTGCTTGTTCAACAAAGAGCACTTAAACCCATCAATCGAGAGATTGATCTCGAAAACTACGCTAAAGCCATCAGCCTTTGCCAACAAGAAGTAGACAAGGGATCTAGATATCGCTCCTGGTGCCTCCAAACGATGGCAGACCTATATAGAAAAATGGGCGATAGCAGCAGCGCCCAGAAAATATACAGCGAAGTTCTGACAAATAGACCTATCGATTGGGCAAAAATTGGGCTAGCGAAGACGCTGTTCGATACTAGCCAATACGAAGAAGCCAAGAGTGTCTTTTCATCCGTCATCGAGCGATCTCCATTCCTCGTTGAGGCATATGAGGGCATAAGCGACAGCTGTGTCCGATTAGGACAAAGAAAAGAGGCTCAAAAAGCACTTCAAGAAGCGGTCTCCATCTCGCCCAGAATGGTTCAAAGACAATCGAAGCTGGCTAATCTGTGCGTAGAGAACAATGATTTGAATGCCGCTAGCGATGCTTTTCGAAAGGCCGTTACATATGGTGAGGGAACTGTTCACGAAACGCCTGATTTATACTTGAACTTTGGTAGATGTTTAAGTGATCTTGCCTTGGGAGATACCACCGAAAAACAGTCTCTTCTCGCCGCTGAAGCCAACGCTCAACTGGAAACAGTTCTTGATAAATTCTATTACGAAGAAGAGTCGTGCCATTGTGCAAACTTAGTCAAAGCAAGGGTTTTAGTGGGCCAAGGCAAACTAGAAAACGCCATCGAACTCATCGACGAAGTTCAATCCCTTACAGATATCGACAAGCTGAGCGCCGAGCTTGGAATAGAAATGAGCCGAAGTTTGTACACAGCAGGAAAACAAGACGAAGCTCAATCGCTGCTGATTGACCTGTCTCAACGCTTTGAAAGTGACCCATCTGCCTTAGCCAAAATTGAGGCCGTGCTTGATGAGCCAGAACCTCTAGAAATTAGAGTCAAAGCGAAGAGCCTAAACAAAACGGGAATTCAACTATTCGAAACTGGCCATTTACAAGAAGCGATCGAATCCTTCACAGCCGCCGCAGCCCTCACCCCAAAACACGCTGCATTGAACCTTAATCTAGCGCAAGTCGCGCTTCGCTTGCACCAGCAAGACTCTGATGCAAATGCCTTGTCCATTGTTGAGCAATGCGTTGATCGAATAGAGCACATCCCCAGACAGCATAAGCAATATCGCCGCTTACAACACATTAAACACACGCTCAGCAGAGCTCGTACGGAGGCCTAAAACATGCCATCTAATCATACCGACAACGCTGACTTCTCTTTGATTCTCGCATCGTCAGTCCATGACATGAAAAACTCTCTTGGCATGCTTCTGCATTCGCTCGAAGAACTCTGTCAGAAGCTACCCGAAGATAGCGAAAACAATCTAGGAGTCAGCACTATCCGCTACGAGACGGAGCGCGTTAACAATGACCTTATTCAGCTTCTTGGGGTCTACCGCTTACATAAGAAAATGCTCTCAGCTCACCTTGATGAGCACTATTTAGATGACATCGTGGCGGAGCAGCAAGCGCAGTATGGGAATGTGTTCGAAGCAAGGAACATAAAGCTGAGTCAGGACATATCGAGCACAGCTTCGTGGTATTTTGATAGGGAGCTTGTATCAGGCATACTGAACAACGCAATTAACAACGCGAGCCGTTATACCAAAAGCGAGATCTTAGTTGCGGCACGAGAAGTAGAGATTTGCGCACACCCCTACATTGAAATTAGCGTGCACGACAATGGACTAGGCTACCCTGAATCCATCTTAAAGCTCGAACCAAGCGATATTCAAAACAACCTTAACTTTAAAACTGGAAGCACTTCACTAGGCCTGTACTTCGCATCTCAAGTAGCTGCGCTGCATCACCAAAATGAGAAACAGGGCTACATCGCCCTTGAAAACGGAGGCAAGCTTGGAGGGGGTGTATTTAATTTGTATCTGCCGTAACCAAGATGACGTAAACGCCCCGCTAAGCCAAATCAATAACGACTACCATGTGGCCTAATGGTGTAATTTGACCCAGGTGCAAACTCGACATCTGTCATATAGATACTGCCAAATGTCGCAGGGCCATCGCTTCCCTTAACACGAATATTCTCCATGTTAATTCGGTCCACCTGAAAACCTGTATAAAAGCGCACACCTCCATCTTCAAGCAGCGAGATAGTGGGAACGCCCTCAAACCGGCGAAAACCCTCCATCGAAATGTCCGCTTCTATTCCGCTCGACAATGGACCAATACCCATAACGGTAGTGACGGTATCCATCAGTTCATACGCCACCTGCTCATCATTTTGCTGTTGATCTTCATCATCGTCGTCATAATCATGTTGAAGCCCTGCCCCAACGGCATCATGACCATAGTTCATGAACGGAATCGCGCTTAGCGAATAAGGCCCCTGCGCAGTAGCATCGCTCATCTGCTCATCGGAGAGTGCAACCAATCCCGAAGGCAGATCTGCAACGTGTTCAGAAATATTTACGCGAGTGACAGGTATCGAAGGTTTCGCGACCACTGTAGCCGCCATTCCGGAAGCTGCATGGAGCGGTGCACACACCGCAGTAGCAATTGCACCAACTTTACGCAATAACGACTGCCTTTTAAGCGCCCTATTTAACTGCGCATCTGAAATCCAACCATTTGAGAGAAGAACCTCTCCCAGTCGCTTCCCAGTTCTGCCTTGCTCAAGCAAGGCCTGATCAAGCTGCATCTCCGTGAGCTGCCCTTTGTTGATCAAAACTCTCCCCAAACGGGAATTATGTTGCGGAACTTGCTGCATCGGTTGCGACCTCGACGATAATGTTAAAAAGAGCAAAAGTTTTCGGTTGTTAGAATTTGGTCTAAAAACAGCTTTCACACCACATCAAAGAGTTATGTCTTGTAAAAGGCCTGTAACCGTTTGAAATAACGTGAACGAAGGCTCACTTTGATTTGAGCTTATAGGGCTTTAAAATCAGCGCTTCAATAAAAAACTAGGTTCAGATCATGCTTACTCGAGTTACAAAAATTTTCTTAGCGATATCGTTCACTCTTGGTTCAATGACAGCGATCGCTGAAACCATAGCGACAATAAAAACAAACAAAGGCGCTATTGAGGTGGTTCTTTACGACAAAAAAACGCCAAAAACCGTTGCTAACTTTATTGAGTACGCGAATTCGGGGTTTTATAACGGCACGATTTTCCACAGAGTCATTCCTAACTTCATGATTCAGGGTGGTGGCTTTGAAGCCAATATGGTCAAAAAAACACCAAAAGCACCGATCATAAATGAAGCTCAGCCCACCATCCAAAATGCAAGAGGCACATTGGCGATGGCACGCACAAATGACCCAAACTCTGCAACGTCTCAGTTTTTTATTAACTTAGTGAATAACAACTTTTTGAACAAAAGCACCGCTCAACCGGGCTACGCCGTTTTTGGTGAAGTGACTAAGGGAATGGACGTCGTTGATACAATTGCAAAAGTAAAAACAGGCAGAAAAGGACCTTACGGCGACGTTCCAACAGACAACATCGTGATAGAGTCTGTAAAAATCGCAAGTCAGCCGACAGAGTAAGTTCTTTGCTACTCCCAACGGCTGAAATTGAGTGGACCGACGGCGCTCCATTTAGCAAGACATTCGGCGATGTCTACTTCCAAACAGAAGGCGGTCTCGCCGAGTCTAATTATGTCTTTTTAGAGGCCAACAAGCTTAAAGAAAAGCTCCAAGATTCTCGGCGTGTTAGTGACACCTTAGTCGTCGCTGAAACCGGATTCGGCAGCGGACTGAACTTCGTGGCCTGTTATGCTTTATGGAGCTCTTTGCCAGAACCAAAAAAGTGCCTAGAATTTATCAGCATCGAAGGCTTTCCTTTAACTAAGCTAGACTTACAAAAGTCCGCCAAGTATTTTCCGGAACTCGCAATCGAGTATGGCAAGTTAATCGATCAGTACCCCGAACCTATTCAGGGCGCTCATCTCTTAGAATTTGAACAAGGACGTGTTCAGTTACGCCTGATACTGGACAGTCTCGACAGCGCGCTTGCAGCGTACGATATTCCCGCAAACGTTTGGTTTTTGGATGGATTTTCACCCAAGATTAACGAAACCATGTGGTCTAATCGATTGTTTGAGTATCTTGGCGCCCAAGCTCTTCCCGGCACCAGCCTATCCACCTTCAGCTCAGCGAGCGCAATACGTAAAAATTTAACCGCAGCAGGCTTTGTGGTAAGCAAGAGAGCTGGTTACGGCCCCAAGCGGGAAATGATCACAGCAACCTTCGATCCAAATAAAACACCGAACAAACCAATCACCACTCCAGCCCAGCCTTGGCATCAAGCGTCACCAAGCACACATACCCAAGCCGCGATCAATGACCTGAACAACCACAGTGCTATCGTAATCGGAGCAGGTATTGCCGGGTTGGTACAAGCCCTTACGCTTTCGAGGCATGGTTTTGATGTAAAGCTAATCGACAGGGCTACCCAGCCTCTAGCAGGGGCAAGCTCGCAACCTCAATTAATTATGTACGCAAAATATCCAAGACAGGTGAATGCGGAGGGCAAGCTGCTTTTTCACGCCCACAATATGGCACAAGGCTACTACGAAAGGATGCAGCAAAGCAGTGAAGGCCGATTTTGGCACCCTGTCGGCCTTGCGCAACTCGCTTGGTCAGGAGACGAACAGCAGCGCCAAGATGAATTCATCAGGCATTATGCTCCACCTAGCAGCTTTGTTCAGCAATTGCCGTCCGACGAGCTGTCGTTCAAGAGCCGCATCGCGATTAACAGTACAGGTCTTTTTTTCCCGCAGTCTGGCTGGCTTGATACCAAAGCGTTTGCTGAATATGTGCTGCAACGAGCTAACGTCCAGTTTATCGGAAGTACCAAAGCCATTGGGTTAGAACAAGCGCAAGACAAGAGCTGGCTCGTTGAAACACCCGACCAGACTCTTAACTCAGAATACGTCGTGCTCTGCAATGCCTTTGGAGTCAAGGATCTTATCCCTGACCTCGAACTACCTCTTAAACAGCTAAGAGGTCAAACCAGTCAACTTCTCAGCACCGAACTTGCCAATCTGTCATGCGTCGTTTGCGGAGAAGGATACCTAAGCCCAGGAGCAGAGAATAGCGATGAGCTGCACATCGGCGCTACTTACGACCTTAAAAATCTGGACTCAACCTATCGCATAGCAGATAACGCAAAGAACGTAGAGCAACTGGGAAAGTGGCTAAAAGGCTGGGATCCAAATGGGCACAATACCATTACTAGCGGAACAGCAGGATTAAGAACAACGAGCGCGGACTACACGCCTATCGCTGGGCCAGTTCCGAATAGACCAAAAATGGTCGATCAGCTATCAGAGCTAGCACACAATGCAAAGGCTTGTCAGTCAACATACGGGGCATATCAAGAAGGTTTGTATATCAATGTGGCATATGGCTCAAAAGGCCTCACCTTCGCACCCACATGCGCCGATATGATTGCATCCCATATCAAGGCAACACCAATAATGAGCACATATCAAATGCAGAAGATGCTATCCCCTTCTCGCTTCCTTGTCCGACGGCTAAAAAAAGGCCTGATTAAAAACTAGGGTTTTGGAGAACATCGAGCAGCTACGCTAAAACGGTAAGGGAGCGAGATTGGTTCCGTCAGGTGCGAAGGGGGCTATTCGATATCGAAACGTTCCATCTCCAGACGTATGATTCTCTTTCCAAAGCACCAAGAACTTCTCATCGTTCACCGCCTCAATATCAATAGCGTAGTCTTCTCCCGGCGTGCCAAACTGAGTAACGATACCTAAGCTTGGTGTCCCCTGAATACCGACCGAAGCAAAGAACACATCGCGACCACCAACGCCCGAAATTGACGCGCCTTCTTGAAATTCACCAAGCGTATCACCGGCAATGCCAAGCACCTCTTTATCTTCTATTTTTGCCAAACCAATAGCGACATCATCTTCGCTAGAAGCAATAGAAAACAACGAATTCGCCGACCCCGAGTCATTAAAGGTCAGGTCGTAAAAAAATATATCCTTAGACAAAGATGGCGTTACAGAGAGATCACTTCCATACTCCGATGAGACAAGAAACGCCAAGCGATCACGGGCATAGTTATCTGAGCCGCCAAAGTCATAATTCGCAAACTGCCTAACCTCCAATATCGGTAGATCTGAGTCGACAAAACCATCCTCATCAAAACTCGAGACCTCGATTCCTTGCGCGTCAGAAGTCAAAACCTGAACCCCGGTGTCGGTAAATCCTGAACCTAAAGCTACGTTATCAGAATCATCACCAATAAAACGCCGATAATCCAAGCCTAAACCGGTATCAAAAAGATATACGAAGCCATCAGCCTGGCCGCTCGGAGCAATCACAGCCTCTCCATCAAGAGCAGAACCAGAGCTGCTGCCTGTAATTACCAGCCCCTGATCGTCAAAAAAACGAACGCTTTCAACAAGATCATCACTCTCTGAACCGTGCTGACTTCGAGACAGCTCGGTAATCGTGCCGTCATCCGCGATAGAGAACCTCACTAGCACAAAGTCCGTCCCGCCCCAAAGGCTACCTGCGTAATTGATGTTGGTGCCTATCACTAAAGCGAGCTCGTCGATCCCATTAGACATTGAAATGACCTCTACGCCTTTCACAGCAAAGTCTGCCCCAGCAACACCAAGCTCGAAAAATTCCGCCCCATTCAACAGCATCGCTTCACCAAAACTACTTAACCTTCGAATACGAACGGCATTGTTCGCTCCATTCTGGTAATCCGTCGCAATATATAAACTGTCAGCCCCCTCTGTAGCTGCAACAGCGTGTTCGCCAGAGTCTAAATCAAGAGGATCAGTGTTGTTAAAGCTGTTAACCGTAATGCTCACCACACCCCTTGGGTCACTTGAACTGTCGCCCTGCACCTCAATCACTAGCTTGGGGTCAGGTTCTGCTGTGACCATCGGGGAACCAAGAGAAATACTGAAGACGCCACTAGATTCGCCTTCTGCAATCGACACAATTCGAGAGGCTGGATTTAACGAATAATCCGCATCCTCCAGGTTTGTTTCTGACAAGCTTACGTTGACCGGAACAAAGATCTCCTTTTCTGCTGGAGCACCAATCTCAAAAGAGATCGCAAGTGTGTCTCCAGGCGATTGAATGTATTCCAAATCAAAGGGCTCAACTCTCGGCTCGTCGTCGTTAATTGTCACATTAACGATCGACACCCCTAAATCACCGACAATGTTTCTTTCACCATCAAACGACACAGACAGCGACTCGATCGCCTCAATCTCCGAGTCATCAATTACATAAAAGGTTACAGAACATGCTGTAACACCTTCGGCAAACGACAACTGCCCCTGCAGAGGTAAAAAATCCACGCCAGACCTAGCGACTCGCTCTACGTTACTTGCTTCAAGTACACTGACATCAAATACTACTGGGACAGAAACAGCGGTGGAAAGCTTCAATACAACCTGTACCGGGTAAGCTGTCCCTTGCGCAACAGAAATGGGGTCGGGTTCAACCTCAGTCGCCTCTTCACAAACCGTCTTGCCTCGCACCCCCGGCCCAGATGACGCCCTGAGATTTGCTTCACCCTCCGCAAAAGACACAAACGTTTCTAGCTCGTCAATTGCAACATCCGAAATAGAAAACTCAACTCTAACAACAATGCTAGAAACTCCATCTGTCACCTCAATCCAATAGGCCGAGTCAAGGTTTCTATCTAAAAGAGCTGACGGTACCGGAACGCCTTGCAACCGGAAGGTATTACCTGAATCATGCACGACAGCCAATTCAACGCGATTTACATCTTCAAACTCACCAATCAGCTCTTCACTCATTCCGCTTTCAGGGTTTTGAATATACCGAACTGCATACCCACCTTGGCCGCCGGTTATTTCAATAGGGATATCTACCGGCGCATACCAGGTCATCTCTGTCGGCAAGGCTGATTCGTTCAAGATTCTGACATCATTATCAGGTAGCTCTGTTTCGCAGGCGACCAGAAAGATCGTTACACACAGTACAAAAAGATGTTGAAAAAGGGGTTTCAAAATAAACGCACTCACCGCTTGGCAGTTATTGTTCTATGAGAAGAAAAAATCTAGTAGTTGAATGGTATTAAAAGGGGTGGAAGTTTTACAGGATGCTGATCAAGAAACGTTCTGTACATCACACTATGCTTGGGAGATTAGCTCCAAAGCTTGCTCCTCAGACAAAATTTCGATGCCAAGCTGCTCTGCTTTCGCCAATTTAGAACCGGCCTTTTCGCCCGCAACGAGAAAGTCAGTCTTGCTAGACACAGAACCACTTACCTTCGCACCTGCATCTATCAACATTGTTTTGAGTTCATCGCGGCTAAAATTTGGTAAGGTGCCCGTAAGAACAAACACCTTTCCTCTCGCTGGCGAATCAGATTTAGAAGCCTGTTTTTTCAAGGGCTTTGGATGTACACCTTTTTCGAGCAATTTATCGACTTGGACGCGATTATCCTCGTTACCAGTAAACGCGAGAACATGCCCAGCTACGATCGGCCCAATATCATCTAAACTCTCGAGCCTTTCCGCCTCAAAAGAAAACAAATCATGAATATCATCAAGCGCTTGTGCTAGTGTCAAAGCCGTGGTTTCACCAACCTCACGAATACCAAGCGCATAGATAAAACGCGAGAGAGAGATCTCTTTTGACGCATCAATAGCAGCAATAAGATTATCCGCACTTTTCTGCCCCATCCGCTCAAGCAAAACCAAATTGGGTGCCGTCAAATCAAAAATGTCGGCAGCACTCCTAATAAATTCTTTCTCAACCAGCTGATCTACAAGCTTGTCGCCCATACCATCGATATCAAATGCTTTGCGCGAAACAAAATGCTTTATGGATTCTTTTAACTGCGCCGAGCAAACTAGAGCCCCGGTACATCGAGCAATAGAGCCGTCCTGTTCAACCGGGGAATGACAAACCGGGCAGGTATTAGGGAGAAAAATATCTTCCGAACAGGCTCCTGAAGCAATACGGCGAGACACCTTGGGAATCACGTCACCTGCGCGTTGTATCGCGACCGTATCACCAACGCGAATACCAAGCCGCTGAATTTCATCCATGTTGTGTAAGGTGGCGTTACTCACAGTCACGCCTCCCACAAACACCGGTTTCAAACGTGCAACGGGAGTAATCGCTCCCGTTCGCCCCACCTGAAACTCAACACTTTGCAAGATCGTCTCCGCTTCCTCAGCTGGGAATTTATAGGCCGTAGCCCAGCGGGGCGCTCGAGAGACAAACCCCAAGGCTTGCTGTTGCGCGAAACTGTTTACCTTAAAAACAAGACCGTCTATCTCATAATCAAGTTCAGAACGCTTAGAACTCATGCTTTCAACGTAATGAACAAGCTCATTGGCGTCTTTGAACTCCTCAATCAGAGGGTTCACAACAAAACCAAAGCGACCAAGAGCCCGCAGCGACTCTAAGTGAGATGTGAAAGAAATATCATCCGAATAGAAACCTACAGAATAGGCATTCATACTCAGTTTTCGCGCCGCCGTAACACGCGAATCAAGCTGACGAAGACTACCTGATGCCGCATTACGCGGATTGACGAAGGCCTTGCCACCACTATCCTCAGCCTTGCCGTTAAGCTCCTCGAAGACAGCTTTCGACATAAATATTTCCCCTCTAACCTCTAGCTCCCTAGGGGTGTTTTCACCCTGAAGCCGCAAAGGAATGTTAGAGATGGTCTTTACGTTTGGTGTGATATCTTCGCCTGTCTGACCGTCCCCTCGCGTCGCTCCATATTGCAAAACGCCGTCTACGTATAAAAGACTAACCGCAACGCCATCTAATTTAGGCTCTGCAATAACAGAGAAGTGGCCACCCTCTTCAGGCGCGACCTTATCTTTTAGGCGAGCATAGAAGGCGCGTAGATCTTCTGTTGAGAAGACATTATCTAGAGACAGCATCGGGATCCGATGCTGTACTTGTTTAAACTCATTGGAGGGTGCACTGCCAACACGTTGCGTTGGGGAGTCTGGGCGCTTTAGCTCGGGATGAAGCTCTTCGATCGCCTTGAGCTTTTGGAACAAAACATCATAGTCTGCATCCGAAACGCTTGGAGCACTGAGCACGTAATACCGGTAATTGTGCTCGTTGAGCTGGGCTGACAGATGCGCAACCTCATCCGCCAAACTCTCTACAGACTTTTGAGTCACCTTAACTTCCTAATATCAAGGCCGAGCCTTACAAAGCTGCTTGCGTTCAAACTCTCGAATGCGCTGCTTACTATGCTCAATAGTCTGTGACGTTAGAACGCTACGATTCTCATCTTTCAGCTCGCCCTGCAAGTTGTCGGCAAAGCACTTCGCTGTTTCGTACATAAACTCAAATGCTTTGAGGTAGTCTTTAGGGCCTGGAATACTCATAAAAAAACTCACACCAGGCGTTGTCAACGAATCGAGCTTGTCCGGATCAAAGTAGCCAGGTTCAACAGCATTCGCAACACTAAACTGAATAGGACTGAGCAAGTCCTCCTCATGACGGTGGAAGATCGACATATCGCCATGCTGCATGCCGCATGCTTCAAGTAACTTTTTAATTGCCGCACCGGAAAACACTTGCCCGGTTCGCGCATCGACGTTTATGACGATGACTTCATGATCTGGTGTTTCTTGAGCTGCCGTTTTGTCACTTTGTCTAGGCTTATTTGCGCCTTTCTTCTCGGGCGATTTAGCAACCTTGGCGGCGGCACTTTTACTGGCCTTCACTTTCTTAGAAACAGGCTTCTGCTTCGCGCTTATATCGCCAAAATCTTGATTATCAACCAAATCCAGCCCTAGGCTTGGCTCGACGTCTCCTACTTCGAAATCGTCATCTATCGCGGAAATTCCAGAGACGTGATTTTCTTCATTGACCGAATCGACGCCTGTAGCAACAACGCGGGCGCTTCCACTAGGTAACTCGGGGTTAAAATCATCATCAAGAGGCGAGCTTTCAATTTGACCACCAAGGTCGCGAGACATTTTAAGAGAATCTTGCCGAGCCAATCTCATACGACGAATGCCGTCTATGAGAATACCCAGGATAATGACAACGCCGGCAACAATTAACCATTCTCGAAGATTCATTGCTAAATTTTTGCTCGTTTGGAATAGCGCTTTAAAAGCTGAAATCGGGCGCACAGACAACACTCGCGCACCCACTAATTGCACCCCCATATATTATCGTCAAAAATGGAGTTACACCAACGGCAAAGATTAAAGCTTAATTAATTGTTTTATAACTGGCGTCAAGCTTCTGCTAGACGAGCAGCAGCATCGATGTCAACCGACACAAGACGTGATACCCCGGGTTCATGCATC
>NZ_LWFT01001338.1:0-11062 GCF_001635105.1 Oleiphilus sp. HI0079 | reverse complement strand
AACGCACCGCTACTGCCATACGGACGCAAGCGCATATCTACGCGATAGACAAAGCCGTCTACAGTTCGCGCATCAAGCACATGTATTAACCGCTGACCCAGCTTGGCAAAAAACTGGTGATTGTCGATAGGCTTTCTGGGGTGGTCCGTTTCGCCACTGGCCGGATAGGCGAAGATCAAATCAATATCCGATGAAACATTCAGCTCTTTCGCGCCAAGTTTGCCCATACCGAGGACAATCATCTGCTGCTCGCCGCCCTCTCGATCACGCGGCACACCGTGCTTCTCGCTCAGCATTCGGTGCAGCCACTCTGCAGCCTGCTGAATGCAGACATCGGCCAAAGCAGACGCCTCGGATAAAGTGGAATCGAGTGTTGAATCAGTTGCTGGATCAGTTGCTGGATCAAGAGCACCAAGATTACACATATCCCGCCAGATAATGCGCGCCTGCTCGGCATTACGAAATTGCCGAAGCACCGCCATAAGCTGGTCTTCGGTTTCACATGCCTGGACTTGAGGCGCAAGCAACTCGCGCATCTGAGACTCATTGCGCCCACAAAAAAGCGGAGAACCTGCATCAAGCAAGTTTACAATCAGCTCGGGCCTTCGCTGCAACACCTCAGCGACGAATGGGCTAAGCCCCAAGCCCTTTACGAGTAAGTTAAATTGGCGCTGACTAAGCGTTGATATCTCTGAGGCTTCTTGGAGACGCTCAAGCGCTTGTTGTGCAGGTTTTTGAAGTGACGCTGGTAAACCCGAAAGGGCAGTGCTTAATTCCATAAACGTGAAGTGCCATGAAGTGATTCAACTTATTTATCAGTCTAGCAGCGCCCTCTTCTCTAAGTAACCAACGACGAGGATGATTTTTCTACAGCATTGCAATTCTTGCTTAAGATCAAGCACAGCCGAGAGTCTAAGTGCACGGTAACAGGACAAACACCGGCTAAGTGCATGCCCAAAATAAGCGGCCACCATCCGCCCTTAGCGAAGAACAGAGCAATACTAAAACGTCACGAACAAAACAGAATATAGCCACGCTGCGCTTTACTTATATCGTCGGCGCGCAAGGGGAGCTTTTGGCAGAGAGTTGTACTTAATTCGAGCATAGCTGCATGCGGTTCTTTTGCAGCACTGCCGCTATGGCTCAGCCCATCAGATCGTTCATCTAGCTCAACCGACTCGCATACCTTAGCGCTTCCGAGGTACTCAATCTCGACCTCATGTATCGGCTGTGCCTTTTTCGTACCCGGAACGGTGATCTCCCCCTCGTCCAAGACTAACTCGAAGTGGTGGCCACCCCATTGAACAATCTTGGCGGTACGCTGAAAATCGGTTCGAAATACGGGCTTTAACTGCAAATTGGTAGCATGTAACTGTGCAGTCCAAACATCGAGCGACTCCAACGCTTTAGTGCTCAAAATAGGCTTCGCTAATTCCCATTCCCATTCTCCCCGCTGCGAAACGCCATTCACGCTTTTGCCTGCGGTTTTAAGCGTTTGGATATAACGGGTATTAGGCGCAACGCCTTTTTTTCGAATCCGCAAAGCCACTTTATTCTTATGAAGCGTCAGATCTTCGGTATCAAAATAGATATTTTCAAGCTGCATGATCTTAATTTGCGCTGCATTGTCTTGGGTTACATCAGCTTGAGCGGGCCCGCTTTGTGTTAGGTCAGTTTGCGCTGCACCAGTACTGAGCATCGCTTGCTCAAGCTGCGCAAACGAGAGCGCCTCCGTGCAGGACAGTTTTAACTCTAGCTCTTTCGCCATCACTCTATTCCCAAGCTTACTCGATAAACATCATTCAGTTTATACACTTTTTAACTCGCAGAAACGAAAAAACCGGCCAGAAGGCCGGTTTTCAATACTAGCTAACTAAGTAAAACTTAGAAGTAGTAAGTAGCACCGATAGCAGTTGCTGTGTCGTCTTGATCTTTAACGTTGTCGTAACCATCAGACTGAGCTGCTTCAATGTATACGTACATGTTGTCGCTTACATTGTGAAGCGCTTGCAAATAGATAGTTGACTGATCGTCGTCAGTTGCGCCATCTGCATCCGTACCGTAGATGCCGTAACCTAGAGCAAACGTAGTTGCGCCCATGTTGTAAAGACCTTGAAGACCCATGTAGTCACCGCCGTCTTTCTGGCCAGACTCAGACTCATCAAGCGTTTCGTACTGCGCTTGAAGCGTTAGGTCGCCCATCATCATTGCTGCTGCAATACCGATAGCGTCTTGGCCTTTGTTGTTACCGTAGTTAGTGTCAGAAGCCATAGAGTATGCCGCTGCTACGTAGAACTCTTCAGTTTCGAATGCTGCTGCAAGCTGAGTACCACGAGTCGTAGTAGAATCACCATCGATTTTGTACGTCGCACCAACTTTGATCGCGTCAAACGTACCAACGTACTGCGCGTTGTCGCCTTCGCCAATCGTCGTCAAGTTAGCACCAAGACCGATCTGCTCAGAAGTATCGGTGATGTTGATGAACTGCTCGTAAACAGTGTCGTCAGAACCGATTTGAACAGAACCGAAGTCGCCTTTCACACCGATGTACGTTTCGTCAGTTTCGCTAAGGCCTGGGCCATTAGGCTTTGAGCTGTTTTTGTCATCAGCGTCAAATTCGAATTCCATTTTCAAAAAGCCAGTAAGGCCTTCAGAAATCATGTGCTCGTGCGTGAAACCAAGTGTAGAACCGCCGTCTGCGAATTCGTGAGAGCCGCTTTTCGCGCCATTCAGATCAGTTTCGTTCCAGAAGTGAGCAAGCTGAATGTTACCAAACACGCCCAATTTAATTGGATCGATGCTTTCTTTTGCGAATGCCGCAGTTGAGGTTAGTGTAGCTGCTGCTACAGCTGAAGCGATCAGAGTCTTTTTCATTTCGTCTTCCTTATTTCTAATTGAAGATTGGGCTGATGCCCGTTCGTTCTAAGTAATTTAATAGCTATTAAATCGTTTATTAGTATTTTCGATGGGATGCCCCAAAGTGGCGCCCATTTAATTTCACACTCGTGACAGAAATATGACAAGCGACAAACTTGTTTGATTTCTTTCACCAATGTCATGAACTGCAATCGATTTAAACAAAGTTAAATCAGGATGTAGAACATGCTTTTGGTTCGACCAAAGTTATCTTAAGCCAAAGTTCAATCAATGCGCACGTTACAGCTTAGTTAGGAAAGTGACGCAAGTGTTCAATATTTTGATCACCAAAACCACCCGTACTTTGTTTCACTTTGTACAACTTCAACGACAAATGTAAAACAACCTTCAAAGCAAGAAACGCCTATTGAGCAAAACTTCTCCACTCAGGACACTCCCTTTACCAGCCCAAGTAACTTAGCTAAAACCGTGCCAACCGCGCGATGCCCACCTTGCCGAAAATGGTGAATATTACTTTATTAACAATAGTTTAAGCGAGCTACTTAAAGCCAGCCCTTAGTTTCGGTTTAGTACACGATATTGAATTACGCAACTTTTTGGTGCGAATACATAGAAAATAGGCAAAATCCGCCCCATCTGCGAAGACCAAGCCCTATTACAGTATGAACAGGTAGTAATAGAGCCCAGCCTAAGTGAACCAAATTAGCTCTCAAACGGCCGAAAAACGTATATTTTAAGAAAATAGATGCGCTTTGTAGGGGAGGCGCCATGGCTTACGGCGTAGCGAGGCCTTGAAAACAGCTACAAGAGCCTTTGCACAAAGCACCAAAATACAACACCAGCACTAATGCTGCTCTCAAATAATGCACAACTCACTTAATAGCGCCTAGACTAAAGTCTAAGCAGTAACAGACGCTTTCAGGCGACAATGAGGGATGAAGACCCTACAAAAACAGAAACTGATTGCACTCTAAAGACAAGCTAAAGCTCAAACATAAAGGTAACAGGGCCATCGTTAAGCAAGCTCACTTTCATATCTGCCCCAAACCTTCCAGTTGCCACTCGATCATGTGCCTTCTGAGCCTTTTCGACAAAACAGTCATAGATTGATCTGCCATGCTCTGGACTCGCCGCACTTGAAAAGCTCGGTTTCGTTCCCTTTTTTGTATCGGCTGCAAGCGTAAACTGTGAAACAACCAATAAGCCTCCCTGAACGTCTTGCAGGCTTCGTCCCATGCGACCATTTTCGTCTTCAAAGATACGATACTTTAGAATTTTAGTGAGCATGCGATCGACCAGCACAGTATCGTCATGCTTCTCGACCCCGATAAAAAGCAGGATGCCCTGATCTATCTCACCAACTAGCTCACCACCCACAACAACTGAAGCGCTCTTTACACGCTGTATAAGTGCTTTCATTACTTATTGCTCTCCACGCTTTCCGGCACTATTGTTGGCAATCTTCATCACAAAAAAAGGCCGAAGTAACATATACTCCGGCCTTTTTGATTCAGAAGTTAAACCTAAGTTTTATTTGGCGCGCTTACGCTCATTCTCTGTAAGAAGCTTCTTACGCAAGCGAATACTTTGAGGCGTTACTTCTACAAGCTCATCGTCTTCAATAAACTCGAGCGCTTGCTCAAGCGTGTGAATGATTGGTGGCACTAGGGTCAACGCTTCATCCGTACCGGATGCTCGCACGTTGGTTAGCTGCTTACCTTTCGTCGGATTTACAGCCAAGTCATTCGAGCGGGAGTGAATACCAATAATCTGGCCTTCATACACGTCCTGCGCATGGCCGAGGAACAAGCGACCGCGACTCTGCAAGTTAAACAAAGAATAAGCCGCCGTCTTTCCTTTCAGCATACTCACCAATACGCCGTTCTGACGCTTGGCAACTTCGCCGACTTTAACTGGGCCATAGTGATCAAACACACTAGTCATTATGCCTGAGCCAGAAGTCATAGTTAGGAAGGCACCACGGAAACCGATCAGACCTCTTGAAGGAATGGTGAATTCTAAACGAACTCGACCCTTACCATCTGGCTCCATGTTGGTCATTTCAGCCTTACGCAGACCAAGCTCTTCCATCACCGCACCTTGATGAGGCTCTTCTACATCAATCACTACATGCTCATATGGCTCTTGAATTTCGCCATCAATTTCGCGCTGCACTACCTCAGGACGAGAAACACCCATCTCAAAGCCTTCGCGACGCATGGTTTCAATGAGCACTGAAAGGTGCAACTCACCACGACCAGAAACCACAAACTTATCAGGCGTATCACCAGCTGCAACACGAAGCGCCACGTTATGGATCAATTCCTGATCTAGGCGATCCTTAATGTTCCGCGTGGTAACAAACTTACCTTCAAGGCCTGCAAACGGAGAATCGTTAACAATAAAGGTCATGCTAACCGTTGGCTCATCAACAGAAAGCGCCGGCAAAGCTTCGACACACTCAGGGTCGCAGAGCGTATCCGAGATACCTAGCCCGTCAATACCATTAATACAAACGATATCTCCGGCACTCGCAAGCTGGGTTTCTACCTGCTCAAGACCGAGGTAACCTTTTACATTCAGAACCTTACCTTTGCGCTCTTTACCTTCTGCATCAACAATAATCACTTGTTGATTTGGCGACAACGTACCGCGCGTAATTCGACCCACTCCAATAACGCCGACATAGCTGTCATACGCTAGCGCAGAAACCTGCATTTGAAATTTCCCATCTGGGTCAACGTCTGGTGCCGGCACCTTCTCAACGATCATCTCGTAGAGCGGCGTCATATCGTCAGCCATATCTTCAGGATCAAGGCCGGCAATGCCATTAATCGCTGATGCGTAGATCACTGGAAAATCCAACTGCTCGTCCGTCGCACCGAGACTATCGAACAAATCAAAAACTTGATCCATAACCCAATCAGGACGCGCACCAGGGCGGTCAACTTTGTTGATAACAACAATTGGCTTAAGACCTTTCTCAAATGCTTTAGAAGTCACAAAGCGCGTTTGCGGCATAGGACCATCAACAGCATCAACAAGTAGACAAACAGAATCTACCATCGACAATACGCGCTCTACTTCTCCACCAAAGTCGGCGTGTCCGGGCGTATCTACAATGTTGATTCGGTAGTCGTTCCATTTGATCGCGGTATTTTTCGCAAGAATGGTAATGCCACGCTCTTTCTCCTGATCGTTGGAGTCCATGATGCGTTCGGCACCCTCATCCTTACGATCCAAAGTTCCAGACTGGCTTAGAAGCTTATCAACCAAGGTCGTCTTACCATGGTCAACGTGCGCGATAATCGCGATATTACGTAGGTTCTCAATCACTGTAGCATTACTCAAACATTGTAGGAGGCGTTAAAAAGGACGCGGATTATACAGAAAGCGAACGCAGATAAATACAAGGTGCACATTTATTTGCAATCATGCCTTTGACTGCAAACAGAGTCAGCCGCCCCATAATGGATCAGACAAAGAATTATTGCACCAACATGGGTCACTCAGACCAAGAGTTAAAACCTCAGTTTTTTATAGGTCGTTGTTTATCCTGCAGAAAACACTAAAAGCCCGAACTGGCAAGAACCTTGCTTTCTAAGTGAACCAAAAGTGGGCAGAACGCCTGCAGGCCTATGAAAGCGATAAGGGAGCATGCTATTCTGCTCGCCCATTTATAGGTTATCAGCGCCAAGAGCGAGTGGAGCATGAGACATGCTGCAGTCCTGGGGCTTATAAATCGTCAGACTTTCGGAAATAACAACGCAGCGCGCGAAGATTTAGCCGAAACCTGAAATAAACAAGAACTGCTTATCTCTTCGGTAGCCGTTCAGTAACATCCGTAATATGGAGTAATAAAATGTCAGAGAACACTCTGGGTCTCATCAAAGAGAACGAAGTTAGATGGGTAGACCTTCGCTTCACAGATACACGCGGTAAAGAGCAACACGTTAGCATTCCATCTACAGAAGTTGACGAAGACTTCTTTGAAGAAGGCAAAATGTTTGACGGCTCATCAATTGCTGGCTGGAAGGGCATCAACGAGTCAGACATGATCCTTATGCCTGACGACACTACTTCGGTTCTTGATCCTTTCACTGAAGAAACCACACTCATTTTGCGTTGCGACGTTGTTGAGCCATCAACAATGCAAGGTTACGAGCGTGACCCACGCTCTGTTGCGAAACGTGCAGAAGAGTACTTGAAGTCTACAGGCATCGCAGACAGCGCCTTGTTTGGTCCAGAGCCAGAATTCTTCGTATTTGACGATGTTAAGTGGAAAGCTGATATTAGCGGCGCAATGTACCAAATCAGCTCTGAAGAAGCTGCATGGAGCGACCACGCAGAATTCGAAGGCGGCAACATCGGTCACCGTCCAGGCGTTAAAGGCGGTTACTTCCCAGTACCACCAGTTGATTCTTTGCATGACCTACGTGGCGCCATGTGTGCTGCAATGGAAGCAATGGGTCTTGTGATCGAAGTACACCATCACGAAGTGGGTACTGCTGGTCAGTGTGAAATCGGTGTTGGTGCAAACACGCTTGTTAAGAAAGCGGACGAAGTACAAATCCTTAAGTACTGCGTACATAACGTTGCACACGCATACGGCAAAACAGCGACATTCATGCCGAAGCCTCTAGTTGGTGACAACGGTTCTGGCATGCACGTTCACATGTCTCTTGCTAAAGATGGCAGCAACCTATTTGCTGGTGACGGCTACGCTGGCCTATCTGATGAGTGCTTGTACTACATCGGCGGTATCATCAAGCACGCTCGTGCAATCAACGCATTCACGAACTCATCAACCAACTCTTACAAGCGTTTGGTACCAGGCTTCGAAGCTCCAGTTATGCTTGCATACTCTGCACGTAACCGTTCAGCGTCTATCCGTATTCCATTCGTTAACTCGCCTAAAGCGCGTCGTATGGAAGCTCGCTTCCCTGACCCATCTGCAAACCCTTACCTAGCGTTTGCTGCATTGATGATGGCAGGCCTTGACGGCATCCAGAACAAGATCCACCCTGGCGACCCAGCGGATAAAGACTTGTACGATCTACCTGCAGAAGAAGCACTTGCTATCCCAACTGTTGCAGAAACATTTGATGTAGCACTTGCAGCTCTAAAGGAAGACAACGAGTTCCTTACTAAAGGCGGCGTGTTCACAAAAGACATGATCGATGCCTATATCGAACTTAAGAACGAAGAAGTTGAGACTTTGAACATGACAACTCACCCAGTTGAGTTCCAAATGTACTACTCAGTATAAGCTTCGCCTTATATGGAAAGCCCGGTGCTCGGATAGAGCACCGGGCTTTTTTGTTTCTAAACTGCGTGCTAGGCTAGAGCTAAATGGACTGAAGGAACCTCCTGATATGACCCTCAAACGCGCTATTTGCAGCACTCCCCTTGTCGCATTAACCCTGTTACTTCTATCTCAGCCAAGCTTAAGTGCAACGAAGGTGTATAAGAAAGTAATGCCTGATGGCAGCATTAGCTATTCAGACGAAGCTCAGGACGACGCGGAAGTCCTAAACGTCGAGCCTGTCCCAACAGTACCAGCATTTAAAGCACCGCCGAGTGAGGCAAAGCCAGAGGTAGAAGCAGAAGAAAAACCCAAGAATTTTTATGCCTCTTTAACCATCCTAAGCCCCGAAAATGACACGGCCTTTAATTCCGGTTCGGGGACTGTTGAGGTCAAAATCAAGAACAACCCATCTCTCATTCGGGGTCACAAATATAAAATATTCTTAGGCAACCAACTGCTATCAGAACAAACTGAGAATTCTTACGTGACGAGCAATGTAGACCGCGGCACGCATCAGCTTTCCGTTCACATCGTTGATCAGGCGGGCCGGATTCTAAAAAGCGCAACAAACACTTTCACGCTCCATCGACCCGTTATTCGCAAACAACCCAGACAGTGATTGCACTTAGCCTGATTTGCTCGCCACTCGACCGTAAATCAGGCTCTACAACTAGACACACTGCATCCATCCAACCCTCCCGACTCATTTCCGGCGCACCATTTTCGTGCAACCTCACAATGTTCTATGTATGCTTTTCTGCACCCATATCGCGCAGAACACCAACGAAAACGTAAAAACCATTATCTTTCAATACCTTAGATAACATCTGGCAACCTACACAATATATGGTTTGAATCTTGCAGATGGTCTCAGGTGGTGCAAGCGCACATTTTTAATCAGCGACAAACTCAACGAAACAGGCAGAATGAACAACCCGCAAAAAGCATCTTTTATCTTAGAAAATTTATCGACCGCTGTTTTTGTGCTGTCTGACGAGTTGCGCGTAATCGAATACAACCCAGCTGCAGAGATGCTTCTCCAGCTGAGCCAAAAACGTATTATAAACGCCCGATTTGAAGAGCTTTTCAATGTATTTCAAGACAAATTGCAACAGGAAATGCAGGATATCTTGATCAGTGGGCATACATATACCCAACGGGAATGCGAGCTCGGGTTGTTTAATGGCGACAATATTCTTGTCGACCTCACTGTGTCAGCCATGACCTATGAAGGCCAAGTTTCGCTGCTAATTGAGGCGCAAACGAAAGATCGGCTGATGCGGATCAGTCGTGAAGAACAATTACATGAGAACCAAGAAACCGCAAAAATTCTAATTCGGGGTTTGGCACACGAGATAAAAAACCCTTTGGGTGGCATCCGGGGTGCTGCACAACTACTCGCATCTGAGCTGGATGAGGAACAGAGCGAATACACGCAAGTTATTATCGATGAGACAGATAGGCTGCGCTCACTTGTTGATCGCCTACTTGGAACGCACAAAGCGTTGAATCTGGCTGAGATCAACATTCACGAAATTCTTGAACGGGTTTGCGCATTAATCCTAGCAGAGTCTGGAAAATCCATTCGCATCGTTAAAGACTATGACCCAAGCATTCCCGAAATTTTGGGCGACAAGAGCCAACTTATACAAGGTTTTCTCAATATCGCGAAGAACGCGCTGCAAGCCTTAGAAAAGCAGGCGCAAGCTGGTGAAGACGCCTCTATCACCATTCGTACCAGAACCTTAAGGCAATTTACGATTGGTCAAACGCGGCATCGATTGGTTGCCAGAATCGAGCTGATCGACAACGGGCCAGGCATAGACAAAAACTTCATTCAAAACATCTTCTACCCGATGATCAGTGGCCGCGCAGAGGGCACGGGTCTCGGCCTTTCAATTACACAAAGTATTTTTACCAAACACCACGGTTTAGTTGAGTGTGAGAGCCAGCCAGGCCATACCAGCTTTATCGTTTATCTACCCTTGGAGTTATAAGGATGAGCACGCAACCATTAGTATGGATTATTGATGATGACCGATCGATTCGCTGGGTACTTGAGAAAGCACTTCAGAAAGAAGATTTTGCGATCCGCTCATTTGAGAATGCCGACGGCGTCCTCGAGAGCCTCGAGCGTGAATCACCAGATGCAGTAATAAGTGATATCCGCATGCCGGGAATTGACGGTTTGGAATTACTAGGCCAGATCCACAAGCAAGACCCAGATATCCCGGTCATTATCATGACGGCGCATTCCGATCTTGACAGCGCTGTCACGTCTTATCAAAGCGGCGCGTTTGAATATCTCCCGAAACCCTTTGATCTCGAAGATGCCGTATCACTCTCTAAGCGTGCGATTGCCCACTCTCAAGAACAGCGCGCTAAAAACAACGACGTCTCGGCAACCAAAGTCAGTGAAAGTACCGAAATTATCGGCGAAGCACCCGCCATGCAGGAAGTGTTTCGCGCAATTGGTCGACTCTCCCACTCCAATATAACGGTGTTGATCAACGGCGAATCGGGCACTGGTAAAGAGCTTGTCGCCAAAGCGCTGCACCAGCACAGCCCCAGAGCAAGCGAGTCCTTTATCGCGCTAAACATGGCCGCCATTCCAAAAGACCTGATTGAATCGGAACTCTTTGGCCACGAAAAAGGCGCCTTTACTGGTGCTGGCGGCCAACGCACAGGTCGCTTTGAGCAAGCGAACGGCGGTACGTTGTTTCTCGATGAAATTGGGGACATGCCCGCAGATACCCAAACCCGCTTATTACGAGTGCTCGCTGACGGTGAGTTCTACCGGGTAGGCGGCCATACGCCAGTAAAAGTCGACGTTCGAATCATTGCGGCAACACACCAAAATTTAGAACACCTAGTTAA
>NZ_LWFT01001337.1:0-1143 GCF_001635105.1 Oleiphilus sp. HI0079 | reverse complement strand
TGTTGGATGGAGCTTGGACGAGCTAATGAGTGAAGTAGCGACACTTGTGTGTCACGTATTGGGTTGTCCCGAGCCCAGGAAGCTTAGTTATAAGAAAGCGTTTCATGATGTTCTGGAGATTAACCCGTTCCAGGCTTCGCTGAGTGATTTGCGAGATTGCTGCAAAACAAGAACCGGCTGCGATGCTCTTGGGTTAGACCGGGATGGCTGTTTGGACTTGCTGGTTAGTCATTGTATTGAGCCAACCCTTGGCTTTAACGAGCCTTGTTTTTTAATGGACTATCCTGCTAGTCAAGCATCGCTCGCGCGAATCGAAAAGGATGTTGATGGTGATTGTATTGGCAAGCGAGCAGAGCTTTATGTGCAAGGAATTGAGCTTGCCAATGCCTACGATGAGTTGACGGATGCAGAGGAGCAGGCGCGTCGCTTCGCAGAAGACAGAGCGCTTCGTGTTGAGCTTGGTTTGCAAGATGTCAATGCGGATGAACATTTGGTGGCTGCTTTGCAAAATGGTTTGCCCGAGTGCGCTGGTGTAGCGCTTGGCTTAGATCGCTTGCTCCTGTTAAAGCAGGGTGCCAATAAACTCTCAGATGTCTTGGCCTTTCCTTTTGATCGTGCTTAACAAGCCTCTCGTTTTATTATGCTTTTGCAGCGTCGTGTTGGTTGCCTGCTCAAAAGAGCGAGGCGAAGAAGCGTTGAACAACTATCAGTCTCGGTTGGAGAATGTTTTTGAGCGGCTAGAGTTTGAGTTAGTTTCGTCGTCTCAAGTTGATGATGAGAGTGTGCCCTCGTTACCAAATAAAGTGATAAGAGAGACAAGGTTTGACAACCAGGCCAGTACGATCAATCTGTTGGATTTTTTGCGCCTGTACGGATGTCGATTACAAGAGGTTGTTGCGCTTTCCAATGCATCTCTCGGTAAACTTGCCCCAGATTCCCAAAAACTGATCAGCACACTCAGGTTTATTGAGTTGGCGCCCGAATGTATTACCTCGTTGGTTGAAAATCAGGAACAAGAGCTGGCGCTTCAATTAACGAGCGCGCTTGATCAAAAACGCGATCGGCTTGATCGAAGCATCGCGCTCTCTGTGCTTGGAGGACCTGAATATAAAGCGTTCTGGAAGATGCCTCGAGCGCTTGAAC